>JAGCVR010000208.1 GCA_017962285.1 Muribaculaceae bacterium
ACAACAATCCTGCCATCAATGCCCGGTTGACAGCCGACATTGACATAGCTACCATGATAGGGACAAGCGCAAAGAAATTTGCAGGCACATTCGATGGTGGCGGGCACACAATCACCGCAACAATCAACAGCACATCGTCTCATGCCGCACCATTCATTTACATAAACAATGCCACCATTACCGACCTCACGGTTGAAGGCAGCATAAAAGGTGGAATCCACTGTTCCGGACTGGTAGGGTCGGCCGACGGCACCAACAGCATCAGCAATGTCATTGTTCGCGCGAGCATCACCACCACAGGAACTCACTGCGGTGGCATCGTGGGGCACGGACAGAGTTCAAACACCACACTCACTGGCTGCATTTTCGAAGGGTCGATAAGTGGAGGCAGCACTGTGGGTGCCATCTTCGGCTGGAACCATGGCGGAATGGCAACTATCACCAATTGTCTTGAGAAAGGCACCACATACTCAAGCATCAGTTCTTTCAACGGCATTTTCATGGGTTCCAACGCAACCGTCTCCAATTCTTACCACCTCAAAGCCAACACTAACAACAAGGAGTGGGGAGCTCATGTTTTCAGAACCCTGCCGGATGGCGAAATGGGCGGCCTCGTCACCGCCGTTGACGGAAACAGCTATTACGCGCTTATCAGCGTGAGCGGCATAAACGAACGCTACCTGCTTACCGGTCTCACGGTGGAGCCTGACCCCATTGTATCATACCTGGGCACGACATTGGCAAAAGGAACTGACTACACTTTGAGTTATACCGACAACGACAAAGCTGGCACAGCTTACGTCAACATTACCGGAATCGGAAATTTCACCGGCACAAAAAGCGTGGCATTCAGAGTTGTAGGCAACTTTCTTCAAGGCAACGGCACCGAAGCCTCACCGTTCCTGATCAACAATGACGATGACTGGGTGTCATTCGTTTCAAGCATCAACGACGGCTACACATATAGCGGATATCACATTAAGCTTACCGACGACATCAACGCATCTGTCATGGCAGGTATCCGCGAAGATGAGCCTTTCAGCGGCATATTCAATGGCGACGGGCACACCATAAATCTCAACATCGTCAGCAATGCAACAGGCACCGGCGCCAACGCGCAGGGGGTGGCTCCATTCCACTTCATAAAAGATGCCATCATAAGAAATACGCGCACCACAGGAACAGTATCCTCGTCAAGTTACCACACCTCGGGCCTGGTGGGATTTTCATTCGGCACCACACTTATTGAAGGATGTACCGTGAGCGCAACCATCAACACCAGAACGAGCTATGCCGGAGGTGTCCTCGGGCACAGCTACGCATCGAACACCACCATGAAGGACTGTATCTTCGACGGCACAATCAACGGAAACAACAGCAGTCACATTGTAGGACTCTATGGATGGAGTCATGGCGGTACGCCTACGGTGATCAATTGTCTGGAAAAAGGCTCATATACTGGCGTGTATTCGTTCGACCCCGTCATCAATGGTTCGGTAAACGCCGTAACCGACACCTACTATCTTACTCCGAGAATAGGTTTCACGGATGGCTACGGAACACAGGTTTATGTCAGCCTGCCCGAGGATGAAGCCGGAGGTCAGATTACTGCCGTTGACGGCAACAAATACTATGTCCTTTTGACGGCAAGCGGATTACAAGACAAGTATTACCTTGAAACCCCAACCGTGGAACCGGTTCCCACAGTAACTTTCCTTGGAACTACGCTGACAAAAGACATTGACTACACTCTCAGCTATGCCGACAACGACAAAGGCGGCACCGGATATATACTCATCCACGCATTAGGGAACTATACGGGGACAAAGCGCGTTCCCTTTACAATCATCAGCAACAACCTTGCGGGTGACGGCTCGGAAGAATCGCCTTTCCTGATTGGTTCTAAGCAGGACTGGAACAACTTTTCGAAAAGCGTCTCCCAAGGAATGACACACAATGGCCGGCACATCAAACTCACCGCAAACATCAGCGTGAACAAATACATAGGCACAAACAGTTGCCGTTTCTCGGGCATTTTCGACGGAGACGGGCACACACTCACCGTTGACATCTCAAGCGATTCAGTTGAGGCGGCAGATTTCACCGTTGGCATGGCTCCCTTCCACTTCATCGAAAACGCCACAATCAAGAACCTGCGCATAGCCGGCAACATCCACAGCAATTATTACCACCCGAGCGGGCTTGCCGGAAACTTAAACGGCACAAACACCATTGAGCGCTGCATGGTGAGCGCCACCATCAGCACCAGCACCAGCTATGCCGGAGGTATAATAGGTCACGCCAACTATTCCAACACGACCGTCAAGGACTGCCTTTTCAACGGAACAATGAGTGGCAACAACAGTGGCAGCATAGCAGGTATCTGGGGATGGGGAGGCGGTAGCATCGCCAAGGTTGAGAACTGCCTCGAAGTAGGAACATTCGAGAATTGCAGATCCATTGATGCAGTAGGGTGGAACAGCACCACTGTCAACACCTATCACCTCAACAGCAGTAACAAGGGTACCGCAGCCACAAGCGAAACTCTTACCGACGGGAGCATAGCCACAGCTCTACAGGCTGGACGCACCGAGGATGTGTGGGTCATGGTAGATAACCCAAGAAGACCCATGCTGCTCATATTTGCCAATGACATCCTGGGCGACCTTGACGGCAACAGAAAAATTGAAGTTAACGACGTGGTGCTGCTCGCTGAAATTGCAATGGGTGGTGGCGCAACCGCCGAAGAGCTTGCGATTGGCGACATGGACGGCAGCGGCACAATCGACGTAAACGACGTGGTACTGCTTGCCGGAATGGTGATGGGCTCGTGAACGAGCAGTTAACAAGTTAACAAGTTGACAAGTTAACAAGCAGTTACTTCATTTAGTAAACAAGTTAACAAGTTGACGAGTTAACAAGCTGTTACTTTAGTCATTAGACTTTAGACTTTAGACTTTAGTTTTTAGGCTTTAGGCTTTGGACCTGTCTTGATAATAATTGGACTGCAAAGTCCTGATTATTGCCAAACAATCATTACTTGTCATATTCAGATATTATTTCTATTTTTGCATATAGAATTAACAACCTCAAGATCGTATAGCATATGAAAAAGTGTTTACTCTTACTCGTAGCGATTGTCACCAGCCTTTCGGCAGGGGCGCAGAACACCGTCACTACAGTTACGTCATCGGAGCAGATAACCAAAACTTCCGCCGTTTATGTCGGTGAGGTCGTGGTTGAAGGTCAGTCGGTCATCAAATACCTCTATTCTGGCGATATAACCATAAAAGATTATGTTTTAGTATTCCTGCGAGAAGGTCTGAACGGCATGGCCGACGGCGATTATGCCGCCCTGCTCAATGGTCATGAGTTTGATTATTCTATAGAACCGACACAAAACGGCTTTGCCATTTGCTCTAATCCTGACCTTGAAGCATCTATGGACGCAAACTGGAGCAGCGCACAGTATGTGGGAACGCTTTACTATCCCAACAAAACAGTAACGACGGAAATCAACTCCAACCTCTATGACCTCGACAATGGCTTCAAAGCGGTGCTTGACGCGCAAGAACAGCAAGGGATAGAGAACATAGATAATCCTGTCGCTGCGGAAAAACGTATCATATCCCATATCAATTCAGGAACCTCTACCAACGTGTATTATACCATTGAAGATGGTCAGGTAGTCAGGCATTCCGATATTACTGTAATTTTTGATTGTGAAGCGACCACGGTTATTTACACAAAGGTTGAGCTTGAAACCGCTGGCGGTATCGCGCAGGACACAGATGGCTACTACCTTATCGGTTCGGCAGCCGATTGGGATGAGTTCGCTGCTATTGTACATGACAGTAACGCCTTTGCAAATGCCAGGATGATTGATGATGTGGATTTGGGTGATGACCAAACAATGCTGGGGTATTTAAATACTGGAGAAGGAGAGAGAGATAAAGCATTCAGAGGCATTTTTGACGGTCAGGGACACACATTGACAGTTGCTTATACGGATCATGGAAGCAATCAATACTCAACACCCATCAACAGCATTGATGGAGCAACCATCAAAAACCTCCATATTGCAGGTTCTTGGGTCAATGGTCTGACACATGCTGCATTTGTGGCAAATTCATGGGGCACAAGTTGCATAGAAAAAGTGTGGAACTCGGCTGACATTACTTCTGACGGAATGAGTTGGGGAGAAACGGCAGCTTTTGTGGGCTGCATGAAAGGCGGAAACTTGACTATTAAAGATTGCCATTTTTCGGGTACAGTACTTGGTAAAAAGTCATATAATGGATGTTTTGTCGGATACATAGACAATGGAACAACCAACATCGTCAACTGCTTATCAACAGGAACTTTTACATATTATGGCAGTAACAACGCATTCCGCGGGAATCACACCAATTGTTATGTGAAGCAGTTCCCCGTGACTATTCCCGAAACCATGCAATGCACCGATGAGCAACTTGCCGATGGAACCATAGCCACAGCACTACAGGATGGACGCGACGAAGATGTGTGGGTTCAGGTGGATAACCCAAGAAGACCTATGCTGCTTATATTTGCCGATGTCATTCTGGGCGACATAGACGGCAACAGAAAGATTGAAGTTAATGACGTGGTTCTGCTTGCTGAGATTGCCATGGGCGGAGACATGGGAAATGTTGAGTTTTCGATTGCTGACATTGACGAAAATGGTCTTATTGAAGTGAACGACGTGGTGCTCCTTGCCGGAATGGTCATGGGCTCGTGAACGAGCAGTTAACAAGTTAACAAGTTGACAAGTTAACAAGCAGTTACTTCATTTAGTAAACAAGTTAACAAGTTGACAAGTTAACAAGCAGTTAGTTTTTAGTTATTAGTTTGTAGTCGTTAGACTTTAGACTTTAGTTTTTAAGCGTTGGTCGTTAGTCTTAAGCACTATGCTATCGCATCAAAGATGCGCGCTGGCATGGTGTTAATCACGTTGCAGGCTCTCCGAGCCTTTTGCGCCTCCGGCGCTGATCATCTCAGATAAACCATAGGCTCACGAGTGGACTCAAAGCGTAAGTCGGTCGAAGACCGGTGCGCGGTGGCAAAGCCATTGAGTTCCGCCTGAACCATATCTGAAAAAATCGCTGACAAACCCAAAAGGCCTGCCAGCGAAGTATGAGGTAATCTTTATCTCACCAAACCGAGACTTTCGGCACGGTTATTCGAGACAAATGGCAACAGATTTATTTCTTGCCGCCGAAGAAAGCTTTAAGCTTAGCCCACCAGCCCGATTTCTTCACATCCTCAACGGTGTCATCAACGAAATCGTCGACCTTGTCAGCTGTTTCTTTAACAAATTCTTTCGCCTTTTGCACTTGCTCGCTATTGTCAATCTCTTCCACTTTTTCTTTCACGTCGTCGGCGATGTCTTTCACTTTTGCCTGAACTTCTTTCACTGTCTCGTTTTCGGAGATCTTCTCCATAACGTCATTGACCTTCTCTTTAACATCGTTGAAAACATCTTCGGCCTTATCCTTAATGTTTTCAATCACATCGTCGCTCTTCTCGGCAACAGGCTCAGCGGCTTCCTTCGCTTCGGCAACCACTTCATCCTTCACTTCAGCCACCTTCTCTGCGGCATCCTGAGCCACCTGAGCCACTTCTTCCTTCACTTCGTTAACCTCTTGAGCGGCCTCTTGAGCCACATTCTTTAATTCTTCTTCCATTGTAGTTAAAGTTTATATTGTTTGTAATTTGTTGTAAATATAGCAATTATATTCTTCATATGCAAATTTACATAGTTCTTTCCCCTGTTATCAGATACCCTATGGCAGCAAACAACGTGGCAGCCAACACCAGCAATACAAAACCTGATATAAACATCAGTGCCACGCGCCAGATTGTGCCCCATGGCTTATATTCGAATATCTGACGGTAAGCGATATAGAAATAAACTATCAGGCACCACGTTCCGATACTGTCGTTGCGGGTCACAAAGTCGAAGATAAGTTGAATGATGCACATGAACACCTGAATGAAAAACCCTTCGGGGATAGTGTGGCGCGGATAACCCGGCGCCTTGCGGAAAAGCAGCCATGTGGGCCAGATGAAGAACGATGTTACAAGTAGTGTCGCCCAGTCGTTATGGGTATGCAGCCATTCCACAACATTATCCACTATCGCCACGCCAACATTTATTTCGTTCGATTCAGCCGAACCCGGGAAAAACAGAAATTCCATAAGTGCAATAAACACACCTACGATTACAAGCATTTTCAACGGAGGAAAACTCACCTGACGATGACCGCTGATATAATCGCGAATGAAATACCCCGGGCGCAACAGAAGGTTTATAATGGAATTGAGCAATGAACTGGAGTCCATGCCCCACAACAGCATCACATTATTTCTAAGCGATTTCCATGTTACCCGTCCAAGTCCGGCTTTCTGGGAGCAGTAAGGGCAGTAATTGCCCACAAACTCATGACTGCAGTTTGCGCACTTCTGCACTTCATTGTTTTTCAGGTTGAATCTGCGGGGCATTTTCAGCCAGACCCGAAACCGCTGTTATGTCTCTTTTAAAGTCATCTTTTTCTTAGTCACAATTCATTCCGTTGCTGGTTTCTAAAAATACTTCTTCAAAATAAGTCGGGCTGTAGCAAGAAGCGAAGCGCGGGTCACCTCATCATTGACAGGGACAATGCCCGTGGGGGTGTAGTGATAATCGTTGCTGAATGCCTGCTGACGCGCGTGGTGGCCGTCGTAATCGAAGTCGCGGTGCTCGCGAACGGCGCGGAATGCCTCGTCGAAGTAGATTTCCCATCGCGGCGCATAATAGTTGCTTATCAGTCCAGCTATGGCCCGGTTGGCATAATCGTCGATGCCGCCGCCCCAGGTGGTGATGAGTCGGGTGGCGTTCATCTGGTAATAGTCCTTGATTTCGGGAGCAATGCCAAGCGTACGAGCCCAGCCCACCCACTGCTCCATGGTACACTGGCCCTGATAGGAGCAGAGACGGTCGGCATCGCATAGAATTTCGCGCATACGCGTGCTTTGTTCCGCCATGACCTCGATTTTGCCTTCCTTGGTGGCATTCTCAAATTTGTGCTTAGCGTCGCGGAATTGACCGTCGAGGAGTTGACGCCCCACGGTAATCACGTCGATTGCCATGGCATTGGTGGCAATTCGGTCTTGCTCGAGCAACAATTTCCAAGCCTCAAGCATGCGTTCGGAATTGACCTCCATTTTGCTGCGTGGGTCGTCCCACCCCATACGGGGTTCGTAGTTCATGAGTTCGCCGTGGTTGCCGCCAGGATAGGTGTAAACGTCGTTGTAAAGTATTTTCCACGCCTTGCGCACGTTGTCATCCACCATTCCGGCATGACTGTCGGCAATGCCGTTGGAAACCTGCCCGGCATCCTCGCCAAGGTCCCATGCAAGGTCGAACATACATTCGTAGTCCATCTGCTGCACGTCCAATCCTTCGAGTGTGGAACCGATGCCGCGCAGATTGCTGCCGCCTTCCAGAAGAGCTTTTTCAAACCGCGCTGCCGACTCTTTGGGGTTGCCCTGAATCACCGTGTTTCCACCGAAATTGCCCAGATAGCACCAAAGGTAGTTCTGACCGTGGAATTTGCTTCGCATGCGCCACACCTCGGTGTTGTCGCAGTGGTAATCAAGCAGCGTGAGGCACCCTTTGGGCACGGCGTCCATCATGGCTTTCACCAGCGGAGCGGTCCAGTTTTTGTTGTAGAAGAAGAACCACGCCATCAGCAGCCACTCGGCTTTTTTGTCAACCGAAGCGAGCGACTGGTACATGTGCCGTGTGACACGCTTTATGTATTTTGCTTCCCACACTGGCGGGTCAACCTCGTTGAAAGGATCGAAGCCTTAGATGTGGTCAGTGCCGAAAAGTGCCGTCTGCTCCTCGATGAAACTTTTCTGAATCTTTGCGAAAAGCGGGTCCTCGCTGTTGAGGAAATATGTGAGACACTCCTTGGGAAACGTTTGCCAGGGGCTGAGCTGGTTTATGTCGGCATTGGGGAAAAGTTCCTTGATTCTGCCAGGCACATGGCCCGCGAATGCGGGAAGTACGGGACGCATATTCAGAGCCCTCTCACGATCCAGTATCTTTTTCTGCAATTCCACCTGTCCGTCGAGCCATTCCTGCGGAAGCGGTCCGCACCAGTGGTCGATGTTTGCCATTCGGTGCCATGGCAGATATGACGGTCCGGTGAAATAGTTGCGGGTCTCCTCGGCTGTCATGCCCATCTTCATCCACACCTTCTGCCACACCGCCTCCTGTCCGGTGATGTTCAATGGAAGATTTATGCCGTTGAGCGCCATCCAGTCGATGAGGCGTTCCCATTCGGCCCAGCCCCAGAATGTCATGGTATAGCCATAGGTGCAATAATTCAGGAAGAAACGCTGTGGAACGCGCGACTCATGACGTTCGGTCTCCACTGCCGGAAGTGTCTGCGGCAATTCAACATCCACCGAGGAATACCACGAAACCGTGGTATTACAGTATTTCTTCAGGTAGCGATTCAGCCCCACTGCCATGGAATTGGCATTGTTCCCGCCGATAACCACCTTATTGCCATTGTTGGAAAGGGTGTACACATCTTTACCAGCCGGAGCACTCACTTCAACAAACTCCACTTTTTCGGCAAGCCGCGCCGACAAGCGGCCGGCAAGAGCCGACGCCTGCTCCACATTGGTGCTGCCAGAGGCGCACACCGCTGCGACAAAAGAAAAAACTGCAACTAATAAACTAACTACGCGTTTCATTTCTGTTCTAATCTTAAAGCCTAAATATCCTGTAACTTAATTTATTCCAAAAGTAATCATTTTTTGCGCTGTTTCCAAATTTTCAGCCCCATAAAACAACATCGCACCCTCCAATTCTCATCTGCACTAGTTTTGCCAATGTCGCAAACAGTTTGTAACTTTGCCGCGAATTTTCAATTATAACCCGACACAACCGATGGATGCACTTGTTTCATTCTTTATTCAATGGGGCTATCTGGGGCTCTGCCTCGGCTCTTTCATAGCAGGGAGCATAGTGCCGCTCAGCTCCGAAGCCATCCTCGTGGCCTGTGTGGGACCGCTTCACCTCGACCCGTTTGCCTGCCTATGGTGGGCTCTCGCGGGCAATGTGGCAGGAGGAATGACATGCTATTGGCTTGGCTCGCTGGGTAATATGCAGTGGATAGAGCGATATGCCCACGTGAGCCCGGAGAAACTCGACCGCGCCGAGCGGTTCATTCAGGGCAAAGGGGCATGGATGGCATTCTTCGGTTTTATCCCTGTACTGGGCAGCGCCATTGTGGTGGCACTGGGCTTTATGCGGGCAAATAAATGGATTGTCCTTTTCGCTATGGCGGTGGGAAAACTCATCCGCTACGCCATAGTCATCTGGGGCACTATCCTAGTTTTCTGACAAAGACCCGTATTCATATCGACATTATCAACAGAGGCATTGCAACGCAACCTCAACAGACGAACTGCGGCGGCACACCATTCACTGGATATGCCGCCGCAGCTTATGCTTTCGGGAATAGTTCTATTTTAACTCCCCTATGCTCCGCAGATATTCCTCATGCAGATGGTAATACTTCTTCTTGAATACCACATAAGCGGCACTGAGCAATACCAACACAGCCAGAGCATAGACATCGTGCCTGCTGAACACAAAAATCAGCCCCAGCGAAATCAACAACTGCAATCCTGCATAAAATGCCGACACAACCAGATGCGGTATCTTCAGCTCATTCGCCATAAGCTGATAGGCATGCTTGCGATGAGGATAGAAGATAAACTCATGAAGTGCAAGACGATGAACTATCGTCAATAACGAATCAACCCCATAAACTGCAAGCAGTATTATGTAGCTTAAGTCGCCAGTCTTGAATATCAGTGTTCCTATCATATACACAATGATAAACGCTACACTCACCGCACCAACGTCACCGCAGAAGCAACGCGCCTTAACACGGAAGTTGAACAGCAGGAACACGACTACCGCAATAGCTGTTACGACAAAGAGTGAGTCGGGAACAAACGGGTGCTGCTGATTAATTATATACAACGGAATGATTACACTCAAGCTGTATGCCCCAGTAATGCCGTTTATGCCATCCATGAAATTGAACGCATTGATGATACCGGCGCATACAATGACCCCTATCAGAACTTGTGTCCATAATGACCATGACAGGATTCCCCATTGCCAGAAAAGCATCAGCATGGCGGTGAAATGAAGCAACAGACGAATACGATATCTCACCTCTCCTATGTCGTCGATGAAACTGACGGTTGCTATTATTGTGAGTGCCGCAAGGAATACCTCATGTCCTTTCATGCCGAAAAAGGCAGCCCACACCCAAGCCCCGACAAAAATCACTATTCCACCTCCACGCAGGGTGACACGAGTGTGAGAACTCCGCTCATTGGGTTTGTCGATGATGTTATAATGATCGGCGAGCCGAAAATAGATTAACTCTGCCGCAAGCAGAATTATAAAAATCAAGCAATAAACAACAATCGTATTCATAGGTTTTCAGGTTTATGTATTCTTATTGAAAAGTGAAACAAATGGACTTTTTATTGCGCAAAGCTTCGGATGGTGTTCAATATACCGTCACGCGCACGGACAGGCAATTTCTCTACTTCTAAAGCCTGTTTTATCTTTGCGTTACTCACCACATAGTTCTCGGTAAGTTTTCGCAATCGCTCAGAGTTTAGTGGCAGATGAATGACATCTCCGACTTTGGCAATGCCACCCATCAACCATTGTGGAATGCGCCAAATCTTTGGGCGACGCGCCATTGCCTCGCCAATGGTTTCCACGAGTTCTCGGGTAGAGAGAGCCTCGTCATCGGCTATGTGATAAATTCCCGATGCCACATCATCCTTTGTCAGCAAGCCTGAGATAATGAATTTCAGGTTGTCAATCGATGTAAATGTGCGAAGATTGTCGTATGCGCCGAGTGGATAAGGTACACCTCGGGAAATAACCTTGTAAAGCAGATTCAAATTCCCCTTATTGCCAGGTCCATGTATCATGCACGGACGAAGAATGAACACTCGCTTATCTGCGCGTACACCGTCAAGATCATACACACTGCGGATATACTCCTCTGCACGGATCTTACTCTCACCATAAGGTCCAACCGGCTGAGGTGTTACGTCTTCTGTGAGCACCATTCCATCGGGGACACAGTCGGCTGCAGCCTTTACAGAACTGAAAAACACGAATTTCCTGGCAGTTGACGATTTCAGGAAATAATCAAAAATCTTTTTGGTCAGATCTGTATTCACCTTGAAATAAACGTCGGCGGCACTTTGGTTCTTTGTGTCGTGGGCTTTCCCCGCGAGATGTATTATCGCATCAACATCAGGGACGCGTCCGTTGTCCAAATCATCCCACGAGTAGGTATGCTCAACGCCATCCTTCGCAGGGCTGATTATGTCAAGTCCGTAGATTGTATGTTCGCCATGCAACGCTTCCGTAAGGTTGGTTCCCACAAATCCGTGAACGCCTGTAATCAGTATCTTCATTTTTCTATAAATATAATTTTTCTATTGACTCCCAAATCACCCGTTCGTCGAAATTCTCATGCACATTATCGCAAGCCCTTTGTCCAAGACTCTCACGCAATGAGCCATCTTGCATCAGACGACTTATCACGGATGCGAGTTCCTCTGCACTGTGCCCGACAAATAGTCCCGTCTCACC
>JAGCVR010000209.1 GCA_017962285.1 Muribaculaceae bacterium
AGTTTTTGTTATTTTGCTAACAAGGATTTTAGTTAATTACGCAAAGTTAATGTTTTTTTGCCAAAATATCAACACTAATGTTTCCAGTCTGCGACATTTTTCATTCACACACATGCAGCAGTACACACAACAAGAGCGCCCCCGCTGTGGGAACGCCCTCATATCTCAATTAAAGACCATTCGCTCGATTTCTCGATTCCTGGATTATTCGCTAACCATAAAGGTATTAGCTTGTTTACTCGTCAACTTGTTAACTTGTTAACTCGTCAACTTGTTAACTTGTTAACTTGTTAACTCGTCAACTTGTCAACTTCCTATTACAGTTCCCGCAAGCATCACCACGTCGTTAACCTCTATTTTGCCGTTGCCGTCAACATCTGCCACCGTAAGGCTCACGCCGTTCATCGAACCGCCCATCGCTATATCCGCAAGTATCACCACGTCGTTCACCTCAAGGAGTCCGTTGCCGTCAAGGTCGCCAACCAGTTCAGCAGCCAATGTTGACCTGAATGTCACGAGTCCTGTACCTCTTCCATAATAAGTGGCATAAGGGCTGTAGGTGCAGTTTGTGAAATCGGTATCAACCAGGGTGAGTTTCTTGAATCCAGCTATCACGTCTTCCGTCTTGTTTTGCCGTGTGAAACTTCCAGAGCAGTTGTTTATCGTGAAGACTGATGAAGCTGGTGTGCCGTAGTAAACAGCACAATTCTTGTTTACAGCCACAAAGTTGGGAAAATCCTTTATCGTGAAATTTCCGCCATCGTGGAAATCGAAGGTGTATTTACCAACTCCATAAGACCAAAGTGTGGAGTTGGTATCCCCAAACACCGTCACATCTGCATAAGCTCCAGTAAATGGACGTTTTGCCTCAATGGCGCACTGAGAATTAACCACACTCACCCCATTGCAATAAATCTTCAAGTGCTGGCACGTACTCTTGATAAAGGTAGTGCTCTGATCCTTGTGGGCGACACCGTTCAACGTTATGGAAGTTCTGCTGAAATCCACACTCACCCCCGACACATTGATGTCACTGTTCGAAGAAATGTCCACTCCATTGATAGTGATTTTATCAAGATCGCCGGTTGTGTTGGTGAAATATCCGCTCCACAGGTTTCTGTAATAACTCAGTGATGCGTATGGAACATGAAGATATTTTGCGCTCCCGCTGTTGATGTTATAGAATGCTGTCCCTTCAAACGAGTATGCAGACGTGTTTCCGCCACTGTATATATAAACATACTGAATGGGAGAATGTGCGAAAGCATACTGACCAATAGTCCTTGTTACTCTGGGCAGTATCAGTTTGGTAAGCCCGGAATATGCAAACGCGTAATCTCCGAATGAGATATAATAATTATGCGAATAGACATCATTATTATAAGGAAAAGTTATTGAAGTAAGAGCCGTACATTTGTAAAAGGATTTTGAGCCGAAATTCAACAACCTTTCATAGCTTTCGCCGAGTGATACACTCGACAAACTTGTACAATTCATAAATGCCTCTGGATTTATATATTTCACTTTAGCGAATGATGCTGTAGTGAGGCTGCTACCCTTGAAGGCTCCGGCACCTATAGTCTCAATATTATCTGTACCGGTGATTTTAGTAATTCCGCCATTCACACTTCCCGAACTGCTGAAACTGTAACCACCTATTTCACGGACCTGATAAGTTGTTCCGTTAACAACCACCGAGGAAGCGACGTTGCAAGTGGTTCCACCACCCACCAACTTTGCAAGACCGCTCTCTATCACATAATACCCCACTTTGGTACCCGAACCGTATGAAATGTCATACACATTGGCGGTGGAATAGATTTGAGAGAATCTTTTCCAATAGGTGGCATTCTTAAATTTAGTGATAATTGCAGGATCGTCGCGGCGCACGTTCAAGCGCGAGAGCACAGCACCGGGGAATGGATCATCGATACATTCAGGTGGCGTGCTTGCGGCAGTATAAATGTACAGGTTTCCGGTGCAGTTCTTGAAACAATCCCCTTGAAGCAGATTCAGCGAACTGGGCATACGCACCACATCCAGATTGGTGCAGCCTTCGAAGGCGCAGTCCTCAATCTCAGTGACACCATAGGGGATATTGACTTCTTCAATGTTGAGGTTGCCGCTGAACGCCCAGCTGCCTATATGTTCTACCGAATAAGTGGTACCGTTATACGTAACTCTGCCGGGGAAATTCACTACCGACATTGCCGAAGTGGTGGCGCTGGGGCTGAAGCCGTCCACGATACAGGTGTTTGCGCCTGTTGTATAGTATTTGTAGTTTCCCACATTGAAATACACGGCCCATGCCGGTATCGCCATCAACACTATTGCCGTTAAAAATGCTATACGCTTAAACATAGTTGTGAGTTTGAGTTTATATTCGTTTTTAGTTTTTTATTTTTTCGTACAAAATGCAAAAATAATAATTATTCCGCACTTTTCCACCATTTACAATAATTTTTCCGCGAATTTTCCGCCAAATCATGCCTGATTTTGATTCCAGTGAGACTGGAGGTCTGTTATCATCGATGATGAAGTATAAAGAGAAGCATATTCCTTATTTTGCGTCTGAGGTCTACATTTCTTGGTTTTGCTAAAAAAATAATAGAAAATAATAGCAATAAGTCTCAAAAAAAAATGTAACTTTACGAAACATAAGCAAGTTTCAAGCAAAACGAAATTGAATAATAATCTAATATTCTGATTATGAACAGGATTATGAACAGGATTACAACAATATTAATTGTGGCGCTTACGGCAATAACTGTAACTGCCCAGCAGCCTACTTCCAAACCGCTGCGGGTGGTATCGAGAGCTGCCAGTGATGTTAAAATTTACCTGAATCCGGGTCATGGCGGATGGGGCAAGGACGATCGTCCGCTCGGAACTATCCCCTATCCTGTGAACAGCGGCGGCACATCCACGTCGACTTTCCCCGACACTTGCGGTTTCTACGAGTCGAATACAAACTTGTGGAAAATGCTCGAAACACGAGACCGACTCATTGAAATGGGTGTCCCTGCCGAGAACATTAAAATGAGCCGATGGAACAACGGCCCCTACCCTCGCGATGGCGTTACTTACCATTCGGGCACAAATTTCAACCGCTCTTTTTCTGTGATATGCGCTGAAGTGAATGCGGGAAACTACGACTATTTCCTGTCAATGCACAGCAATGCCGCCACCGACCACACCAAGACAAACTACGAAGTGTTGCTTTATCGCCAGACCTACAGCTCTTCGGAAGGTTATAACGAAGCTGTGCCGCCAAGCAAACAAATGGCGCAAACCATGTGGCCATATCACTACATGGACGAACTTGACCCGCACACGAGTTATCTGCGCGATAACCCATACATAGCCGGAGACCAGAAGTTTATGGGAACAACCTATAGCACCGGCTACTACGGTGTGCTCAAGCACAACGCCCCGGGATATATCCTCGAGGGCTTTTTCCACACCTACGACCCAGCCAAGCACCGCGCCCTGAATGAGGATTACTGTCGTCAGGAAGGCGCACGTACTGCCCGGGGAATTGCCGCATGGTTCAGCATCCCCGACCTGCCAACAGGCGACATCATGGGCACGGTGAAAGACAAGAGCCAGAGTATCAGCAATGCCTGCTACGTCTATAACACATCGAAAGGCGATGACATGTACGCCCCCATTCACGGTGCTGTGGTTACTCTGTATAAAGGTGAGAATTTCGTCGCCGAATACTGCACCGATGATTATTACAATGGCGTGTTTGTGTTCGAGGGGCTTACTCCGGGCTCCGACTACTATATCAGTGTGAAAAAAGACGGATACGCAAACATTGACCTCAGCGGTCCATATACGGTGACTGCCGCCCAGACAACATATCCCCAGCTATACATGACCGCCGGGACTCCTACCAACCTTGGCGTGAGCGACCTGCAGCTTTCGCTCACAAAAGAGTTTACCGATGTGGCAATTCCAGTACTGCAGGACAAGAAAGTGCGCCGTGTCCTGCAACGCGACGACTATCTGGTGGTGCTGGCGGTGGAAGACAACACCACTCACACTCCGCATCTTTACAGGATAGCCCCGAGTCAGGCGGCTCCCAATGCCGACGGCGATGAACCGCTGGTGACCGAGATCAGCACTGCAGGACTGGTCTCTACCTCCGGCAACTGCGGCACTCAACTATATGACCTTAGCGACATTGCCTTCACTTCCGACGGATACCTCGTGGGATGCAACGCGCTGAAGACCCAGAGCAGTGCCGACCAGGTGGAGAGCGGAACACGAGGCGTGTGGCGGGTGTATAAGTGGAACAGTTTGAGCGGAGCACCCACCCAGTGGTTCACCACTTCCGAAAACGAACTTTCGAGCGGTCATTTCTATCGTGCCAACGTGGGACTCACAATGGCATATAACGGCAGCAGCCAGGACGGATGGATAATGACGCCGGCAATCAATGCCTATGAAGCTACCAGTTCTCCGCAAATACGCGACATTGCTATGCACATTTCCGGAGGTGAGCTTTCCGCTACATATTCTAATTACGACCGTGACGCAAGCGAAAACCGTCCGAACCAAAGCCTCACTGCCTACGGCAACGATGTGCTCTACATAGCCTCGCCAAAGGCCGACGACCGGTTCATCATCGACGGATCGCTGATTGCTCCCACCGAGAAACGCGTGAACACACAAGATTGCCTTGCCGCAAAAGAATTGGGGTCACTTCCTCTGACCAACACCGACCTTGTTAGCAACGGCGCATCAACCCTTACCGTGCAACGCCATCTGCTGCTGATCTCCCCCCATAGCGACGACGGTTCGACCAATAGCGGAATCCAAATCCACGACATTACCGCCGGATTGTCCTCGGCACAACTGGTGAGTGCCACAAATGCGTCGGTCGATGCTCTCTCCTGGCAAGCCATTGGCGCTACTGGAGGCACAAGTGGAAACAAAATCACTTTGCACTTGCTTCGCGACGGAAAACTCTCGCGTTGGACTGCAACAGTTGGTACCGGAACTATCGACGACCCCACACAAGACTTGAATCTTGACCTGGAGCTGAAATATTCCGCCAATTCCATTACTGAACTCAGCGGAAAGGATGTGCGCCGTGCCGTTCATCTCGGAGACGGAGAATTTGCCGTGCTGGCTGTGGATAACAACCGCACTCCATACCTGTATAAAGTTAATCCCGACTCCCGTACCGCAACCACCATCAGCACCAAAGGCGTGGTGGATGTTGCTTCCGAAAACAATCAGGGCAGTTCACTATATACACTGAGCGACATTGCTCTCACTTCCGACGGGAAACTCATTGCCGTGAACATGTTGCAGACCCAGGACACCGACAACGACAATCAAATCGCCACCGGTTACAGTCGTGGATATCTGCGCATTTATCGCTGGGATGACCTGGATGGCAAACCAGATCAGTGGTTTACAAGTCCAAGCGCCGGAAACTTCTACAAGGCACTGGTGGGCGGCTCAATCGCTTACAATGGCTCAGCGACCAACG
>JAGCVR010000210.1 GCA_017962285.1 Muribaculaceae bacterium
GAGAAACGCTGATCCACTTCTTTCAGATAAGGAATCTTACTGTAGAACTGCTCGAAATTCAGACGCCCGTCGAGGTTGAGTGTCGCCTGGTTGGCAATGGTATTGCCGGAGAACACATCATCCACCGTGGAACCGCGCTCCCAACTGTAAGTGGAATTATATGAAGCGTTGGCGGTGATGAAACTCAGAATCGGAATCTGGCTGAAAGGAGCCTTGTATGAAGCCGAGAAAGTCTGATTGTAATGCCACGGAGTGCCCAGGTCCTTAATGCTCTGCCAAACCTGCTCGCGCCACTCACGATACTCATCGGGGAACAGCTTTTTGTTCACCTGACCTATTGGTTCCATGATGTGAGCCGTGGTATTGCTGTTGAACGACAAGGAAAGAGATTTGGTGAAATTCCAGTTGAGCGAGAACTGGCGGTCCCACAGGAAATTCTTGCTCACATTCGCAGGCAGCACCACATCGATACCAGTCTCGTTTCGAGTCTGCTGCTCGTAGTAATATCGGGAGATATTGGTATTGAACGAAATCGAGGCTGGCAAATAGTGGAACTCCCACTCGCGCACGAACTTCAGGCTCTTGCGCTTGGCATTTATCATCTTCTCAAACGGCTTGAACGGTTTGGAATATGGCGTCCAGCTATACTGGAAACTCCCCCGGTAATCGTTAGTGTTTTCATACACATTGTCGGGGTCGCTGTTGTGCTGCTTGTTGAACGAGTAGCTGAACGTGAAGTTCGCCGGATCCCATGGCATCGGGTTCTTGCTCTTTACGTCGAATTTCAATCCCGAGAGACTGAAACTTCTCACTTCCTTCAATGTTACGGCATAAGACGAGATGGAATCTTTCTGTTCCTTAGTGTTGCATGCTTCAAGTGCATCGCTCAGCAACACGTCCTGGTCGAGAGGATTATATTTCGGCGTGGTTTTCTCGCGGCTGTAGGAATAGTAAACCGGGGCGTGAAGTTTCACCTTTTCGGGCAGGAATCTTCCCATATCTACCTGAACGGCAATGTTATACTGATCATAGTCGTCGAGACGGCGCTCGTTCAGGCTTTGGTCCACCGAGCCGAAGCCAGTGGTTTCTCTGTGCCACCCAACGTTCACCGTGGCGATATCGCTCAGCCCAAGATTCATGTTCGCTTTTGCAGCCCAGCCGCCGTCCTGGTCAAATCAGTAACACGCAGTTCATCCACCCAAACCACGCAATCCTTTGTGGAACTGGAATTATTCCTCACTCCCACCAGCATAACACGGATATCGCTCAACGACGGATTTCCCAGCACAGTTACGCGATCGTTGGGATGGTCGGGGTCTTGTTCGGTGTAGCGTGTATATATGAAACATCGTTCACTCCCGCCATCTTCTGCTGGTTACGGTTCTTCTTAACGGCAGTAAACACATCGAGCGAACAGTCGAGCATATTCTCTGCGGGCCACACGACGAGTCGGTCGGCCGAACTGTTCGTGCTGTAATGACCCGGAGGAGTTACATTCAACGGTATCTCATATTCGTAATAATTGTTCTTTACATCCGAGCCAAGTCGCAGGAACACCGTAACGTCGCCATTCTGCAAATTGGTGGAGTTGTCGATCATCGCTTCGTTGTGGACAAACATCTGCAGACGCTTATATGTTCGCAGATCAAGGCTTGTATTGCGGTAAACGCCACGTGCGTCGCCCGCCTTCAATCCTTCCACCTTCATCTGCATAGACTGCTCGTTGAGCTGAGTGATTTGCGACTGACCGGAATCCACGATTCGTGTAACACCCGGCGGCAGCACATAGTTCACAGGCTCGCGGCTCGCATTCTCTTCGATGTTCACCGTGTTCACATTGATTATTCCATCGGCGGGAGCATCACCACGCAGGTTCAGGTTATAGTCGTAGTTGCGCCATTCACCCCTCACAAGTTCCAGGGTGGCGAACCTGAGGTGAGTCGTCTCCTTGAAACCTGTCATGAACATACGCACGAAGCGGATGGTGGAGAAATCGTTGATCGACCCCACTTTTTTCTCATATTCCTTCAGGGGAATGCTGAACTGATACCACGTGGCTTCCTGCTGCTTGCCGTTTCGGGTTGTAACCATCGACGACTGCTTGTCGACGATATAATTCTGCCCCACCACCATATCCTGAGGACGGATGGATATCCTGTACTGGAAATAGCGCTCGTACTCGTTAAGCGTATTGTCCTGATTGATGTCTTCCACATCGGGTACGCTTCGTGCGCTCTGATACAGTCCGTCGCTCTGGTCTTCGCGCGAAAGGGAGTTGCCTTCAGTGCCGTTGTAGCGTTTATAACGCTCAAGGATGTTGAGCCGCTGCTCGTCGTAGTCATAGCCGCGATAGAAGTGGTAATTGTCTCCGGCGGGGTCGTTCAGTGGTGAGTAGCGGTCATCTTCCATCCTCGCTATGGCATCCGGCGAAAGGCGTGACCGCAGTTCATCGGTAAAGGCTTTATAGGTGGGGAACGAGAGCTCTTCGGTAGTAGATAATCCGTTCAGACCCACGTCCTGAAGAATACGCGAGCCGCTGGCGTTATCGAACGCATAGGTCATCGACGTCTGCGATGACACCTTACCCCATTGTGTTTCTTTGATATATGAATCATCGCCATTTGTGGGCAATCCATTCTCATAAGATTTCAGTCCGTCTTTGAGGATGTCTTCACTCACCTCACCGAGGTTGAAATACAGGTCGCCGCCATCGCGGTTATCCAGTTCCTCGTCAAGGAACGGATCCATGAGCCAGAACTGAATATACTCTATGTTCGACTGGTCGAAGTTTGTGTTGTCCAGTTTGCGCATTATACCGCCCCAGCGTTTCTCCGGATTAAGCAGATATCCTTCGGTATCAATATTGGAGGCATCCAGGTTATACGGGCCTCTCTCTTTGGGATAGAACGAGAGGTTAAGCGTCTGTATCGTGGACAGTTCGCCATAGTTCAGTTCACGTCCGGGGAACACCTCTGTGTAAGGAATTTCACGGATATACGGATACGACAGCTGGTCCAAATCGTTCTTTATGTAACCCGGCACATAGGATGAGTTTCGCTGGGTGAACAGGCGGTCGATATAGTACCACGAGAGCAGCGAGCGGTTTTTACCATAGTCGATGTTGTTAGACAGAGAAGCCTCCGGGAAGAGAGCGCTTGCTGAGTTGTCATAGGGTGTTGACGACAGGAACCACGAATACGGAGAACGAAGGTCTATACCCGACTGAGTGGACTCAAAATCATCGATATAGGAACTTCCGGCATTCGAGCCTGTCTTTGACTTGTGTGGAATAAGCTGGGCAAACTCACCTTGGAAACTGAACGTTGATGGTGCCGTGGCATTCACCGTCGGTATCTTGTTCAAAAGATTGGTGAGCCACATAAATCTTGTGTTGTAGGATATATTGGTACCCCAGATTGTATTGTTCACCAGCTCGTCGCCAATCGAGACTTTTTCGGTCAAGGCCTTTTCTCCATAGTGCATGAGTGTGGCACCGATGTTGAAATCCTTATTAAAGGCGTAATTAAGGTCGAGTCCGAGCAGGGTCTTTCGCTGAGTGCTGTAGGTGGACTGGTTCTCGAGCGACACACTGATGTTGGTTCCGGCATCCAGAATGCTCTGGTTGGTAATGGTTACCGTTCCCATGTTGTAATCTACGGTATAGTCGCTGTTCTCTGTCAGAAGGACACCTCCGGCATACACTGCCACCGAGCCTCGCGGCACATTCATGGCATTGAGCCTGATCTGATTTCCCGCAGAAGACTGATACTCTCCCGAAAGGACGAACTTGTTTTTGTCCTGATACTGGCGAGCCACGGTGAGCGTGGAGTCGTAGAGTTCCTCATAGACATATCTGTCCGCTATAGCATCGTTGCCCATTTTTGCCCTCAGCCATGAACCGAAAGGCTCAACAACCGGGAATATCACCTTTCCGTTCGACGAGTTCACGGTGTAACCCTCAATATAGTCGAACCGTCCGTCGATATTGTTTTCTCCATTTGCGTCGAGGCGGTCGAGGTTCATCACGCGGATAAGCGGAACGCCACTGATGCTGCCGGCAGGGATATAGTTCAGCTCGGTTCCGGTGGTGTCGCTCAGATACTTGATATCGAGTTTGAAATTAGTCTTCTGAACCTGATATGCGCCAAGCGAGTAAACGTTTTTCATCATCAGGTCCCACATAGGCAGACGCGGTGAGGATGTGGTTCCTTTAAGCATCTTCACGAAAAGAGACTGGTCAGTGGATGCGATATCACCAGAGAACTCACCCACTTGATATGTCTTTCCGCGATATGTGTATTGAAATGCCACAGCCAGGATTTCATCAGCATTAAGTGCCGTCTTGAGCTGTATGTAACCGAGCGAGGAATTGATGGAGTATTCGCTCGAAGACAGCAGACGGGCACTTTCAATTTTCTCATAGTCTTTACCACCTTCGAAGCCATAAGCCTGAAGTGGTTCCAGCACGGTGGCCATCTGACTGATGTAGCGTGCGTCGGGATAGTTGGTTTTCAGTTCATCGAGCATATTGTTCGATGAGTTGCTCGGATTGTCTTCGGCCATGTTTCCAATCCAGTGGTCGTTTGCCAAATGCTTGTTCTCGCCCACATCCATCAGCGCAACGAGATTTCGCGCCTGCTCAAATTTTCCGCGTTTGTTGGTAATCCACACCTCGACACGGGTGATGCTCACGCCACTCGACACCAAGGGAAGTTTCGAAGCCCAGGTATCGTAGTTGTCGCGGAAGAAATGCGAGAGGAAGAAGTTGCGGTTCTGGTCATATTTGTCGGCAGTGATATAGAACGACGTGGTTTGGGCACCGCCTTTAGTGTTCACCGTCTGAGACTGCGAGTTTTGCTGAGACACCAGTGCCGTTGCCGTGAGTTTGCCGAACTGGAGCTTGGTCTTGATTCCGAACAGTGCGGCACTTCCCCTGATCAGCGACGACCCTGTGGTCATGCTCACATTACCTGCCTCCAGATTCTTGATTATTTCGTCCTCCTTACCCTCATAGGCAAGTTTCAGGTTCTTATTGTCGAAGTCGAACGTGGCACCGGTATTGTAGCTCATATTGAACTTCATCTTGTCACCAACCGATGCCGTGATGTTTGCCTGAATTTTATGGTCGAAGTCGAAATATGTCTTGCGCCGCGCTGCAACAGAAAGAGCCGGGTTATCGGTCTTGTTGCTCTTGATGCCCATGTTTATCTGCACCGAACCGCTTGTCTTCAGTTGCACGCCGCCGGGACCGAAAACCGACTCCAACGGTCCAAGGCCAAACTGCATATCAAGGAAATTGAATGGGCTTTTCGACTTGTCCTCACGCGCCTCGTCGGCATTCTTCTGACGGTAATACTCCTGCATCGACTGTCGGAGTACCATGTTGTTATACTCATCAGCCGACAGGATAAACGGCGTTATAATGTCGTTATCGCCTACTTTTGTGTGAATGATGTAGCACCCAGTGGCATAATCATATTCAGCAACCGTGGTGATATTCTCCGGCGATTTAAGGTCCACCGCATATTCACCACCGTTAAGAGCCTCATAACCCGTGGGAATGGTTTTGTGAACCTTGAACTGAGTGTTTAAGGAATCTGCACTGCGCTTGGCGTCGTCCTGCCACTTCTTTTCAGGAACCTGCGGCGGCGGAGTGAGTTCCGGAAGCGAATACTGGGCAAAAGCCTTATAACCGGTTGCGAACAGCAGAACGCCTCCGATTATTGCCAAAGATAATATTTTCACAAGTCTCCGGATCCGACTCATTTACCTTGCTCAGTTTCTCAGTACTCAGTTCTTTCAGACTTCGCACTACATCATTTTCAATGCTTTCTTAATGGCATCCTCAACGCTCACATCCGGCTCCTGGGCAAACAGCTTCTTCAGAGCCTTCTGCGACATCTGTTGAGTAAATCCAAGCATTACAAGTGCGGCAAGAGCCTCGTCATACACTGCACTTCGGGTCTCGCCTTTATCAATAAACGAAACACCCACCACATTTATTTTATCCTTTAGGTCAACAATTATTCTTTGAGCCGTTTTCCCGCCTATCCCCTTGACCGATTTCAAGGCATTGGCATTGCCGCTTCCTATCGCCTGCTCCAGGTCTCCAACCGTGAGCGACGACAGTATCATGCGAGCCGTGTTAGGCCCCACGCCGCTCACCGTTATGAGCAATTCAAACAGTTCGCGCTCACGCTTTTCGACAAACCCGAAAAGCACGTGCGCATCTTCGCGGATAGCTTCATAAACAAACAGTTTCGCCTCCTTCTCGTGTTGCAGACTAGTGTAGCAGTTAAGGGAAATGTTCAGCATATACCCCACTCCATTGTTGTCCAGAACCACGTAGGCTGGTGAAATCTCGACAATTGTGCCTTTTATATATTCGTACATATTATCTTATTATTAAATGTTTCACGAAAACGGTATTTTCACTTCTCAGTTGGACAAGGTACATCCCCCGCGCCAACACATTCTGCAGATTCAGCGCGTTGTGCGGTTCACTGAGCAACGCCGAATACACGAGACGGCCGTCGGCAGAGTATATCTTCAATTCGGTTTTGTCGCGATTGTCAAAGTCAATCACAAACGCGCCATCGCTCGGATTGGGATAAAGACGAGGTTCGTTCAGTTCTATTCGGTTGAGTACTGTGGGATCGCCGCTGTTCTGCAGCAGGTAGCGCAGACCTTCAGCAATTCTCAGCTTGCCACACCCCCACCGCTCGGGATCGCCGTTTTCGACATAATCGTCGCGCAACGAGCTGTTCTCCAGAATATCTTTTATGTCTGCCGAAGTGAGTGTGGATTTTGCCTGCAGCCACACCGCCACAGCTCCAGCCACAATCGGCGTTGACATGGATGTGCCATAAACCACACCATAGGGATATTCCACTTCGTCCA
>JAGCVR010000211.1 GCA_017962285.1 Muribaculaceae bacterium
CCACCGCTGTGCGGAATATGCCGCCTGCGCCCCTTCGGTGAAATGCTGTCCGTAGGGGTAGTAGTTGTCGCTCTCTATGATGGAGTCGTTCCCGGCGAGCACAACGCGGTTGTTCCCCTGCCAGTCGCGCAGACCGTAGCAGTAAGTGCCGTCGCCGTCGATGTATCCGTTCTCAAAACCGCGACGCTCAAGGGTGCCGTTGCGATAGACACGGTTACCCACATAGTCGAGCCGCAGCCGCGTGTTCGCCATGTCTTCCACCTCCCATTCGCAGAAACTGTCACCATCAACAGGGAAATGCGTCTGGTGCGTTATGCACAACGCATTCAGAAATGAGGATGAAAGGAGGATTGCCGTGATTATTCTTGTCTTCATTCCTTGTTGAGGCTTGCATTATTTGGGTGGCGTGCGGAGAGACCGAAAGGCAAGCTCCTTGCCCATATAATTTGTAATATGCAAATTTAACAATAATAATTGTTAATGATATACTTTCGTGTGTTTTTTACGGAAATTTATCCTTTATCGGCGGCGGGCCAATCTTATCGTGGCTGTCACAGAAACAAGAACTGCCACGGCAGTAATTGCGAATGCAAGAGCGGTGTGTCCTAGAAGAACCGCTACCGCAACTGCAGCCGTCGTGGCGAGGGCTGTTGCCGCCACCGCTACCGTAGCGCCGGTCAGTTTCAGCCTGAACGTGCCCACATAAACCCATGCCACAATCAGCGTGTAGAAGGCGTACCACAGCAGATATGCCACACCCAGCCCCGTGATGCCGCTGTGGACATAGCATGCCATGCTGAGGACCAGGAACAATACTGCGCTGATTGTCTCGGTAATGATGTAGATGCGCCCTGCTCCCTTAGCCAATATCACAAATGCCAGGCACCACGACAGGGTGCGCAGCACCGTACCAACCGCTCCCCACGCAATCATCGGCGCCACGGCGTGGAATTCACCGCTGTAGAGCAGCGAAATGATGGGGTAGCGGAGCACAATGAAAATGCTGGCGATTGCCGTGATGACAACCATGGAAACGATAATTTCCTGCGACACACTTTCGCTGAGGCGCTTCTGGTCACCGGCTATCCGCGACAGTCGGGGATAATACTCCATCCCCAGCGCTGTCAGCACAAGGGCCGTGTATTTGTTGATAAGGGTGTAGCCAGCCTGATAGAGCCCCACGGTCTCCGTGCCTGCCACGTAGTTGAGCCATGCCACGAAAATGTAGTTGGCAAGCATCCCGGCAAAGGCTCCGGCGGTCATGAAAATGCCGAGCGAGATGAAGTCTTTTCCTATCGCCACGGTTTCCGCTTTTGTCTGCGGCACTGGGGCATAATCGCGGTTGCGGAACAGCACGGCAAACAGCGCGCAGGCGAGCGCGTAGGCTATGATCGAGGGCAGTATGCTTCGCTCGCGAAGCCAGTAGAACAGTGGTATTGAGATAATTAATCCGCAAAACGTGCCGCAGATTGTCACCATGGCGAGTTTGCGCAATTTGGCGGTCCCTTGGAGTATGGCATATTCGCCATTGGTGATTGCCATTAGGAAAACGGCCGCCGACAGTGCCACATAGCCCCAGATGTGGCTCGTGTCGCCAAAAGTGTATCTGCTCAGCACCGGTGCCAGTGCCATCGTCACTAAGGCTCCGCCCAGGGCAAGCCACACCGACCACCGGCGCACCGCCGTGATGATTCGGCTGATTCTGTTGCCGTCGCCGTGTTCCACAGCCTGGGATATGTCGCGCACGCTGCTCTGGCGCATCCCCAGATTTGTGCCGGTGTTGAGTGTCTCAAGTGCCTGATTGAAAATGCCGAACAGTCCCACGCCCATGGGACCAATCCAGATGGCTACCAGTTTCGTGCGAATAATTGAGCACATGATGGTGATGACCTGCACGCCTCCGAAAAGACCCATCGACTTGAATATTTTCCGCACACTGTTCATTGGCTGGGATTCGTGTCAGGATTCAATCGTTTACCGAATGGCTACCTTATAGATGGGATAGGCAACGCCGCGTCCGCCAAGGCGTGCTTTCTGTTCGAGCAAGGTGTGATTGAGTATCTGTCCGCCATTCTCGTTCGATGTCCCGAAATCAAAATACCTGAGGCCCTGCTCTTTTGCCCACGAAATGGCTTCTGCCATGAGCAGTGGCAGTGCTTTTGTCTCTCTGCCCGTTGCGGAGGAGGCGATATACTGGCAGTGGGCTACGGTCTGAGTGACAAACAGCACCACTCCCGCCACGATTTCAGCGCATATTTTTGCCGTAATCAGACGGATGTTTTTCGGAAAACGCGACTGCAGCAGGCAAATCTCGTCAAGGCTGTGGACGGGGAGTGCGTCGTAACGCTCCGTCAATCGTTCCGTGAGAATGCTCCAGTACTTGTCGATGTCGTCGAAACAATCGCAGAAATTCACCTTCACTCCGGCACGCGTTGCCGCATTTGTGCTGCTCTTGTTGCCGCGGTCGAAAGCGAGTGGGGCATCGAGCGGGATCACCGATGAGATATTGCAGCCCTCAAGACGTGCTCCGTGGCGGAAAAGGGCATAGATGTCCTCCTCTGCGGGATAAGTGTGATAGATGTGTGGCACTGGCTTGTAAACCAGCGATTTTATGCAGTTTTCTCCAAGAAATGGCATTGCGGCATCCATCACTTGGATCATGTCGTTGGCATCGAAATGCTTCAGAGGCATCAGCCAGCCGCCGTATGTGAGCCCGCTGTGGGAAACCACCGTATCGTCGTGTCGGCATGCCGGCAGAATGGCGGCTATTTCCCCAGTCTCATGGCGGGCGATAAGTGAAAAATCACTGAATCGGTCGCTGTGATAATCCATATAGCCGCGGTGATGCAGGAATGTGGCATTCTTCGACTTGAGGCAGAACGCGTCCCATTCCTGTGATAAATTGCTTTGGTATAGTGAAATATGTATCATCTCTTTATTAACGTTTTCACGCCGTTTTTATTGCAATAAATGTGGCTCCATTTTCTTCGTTGCAAAAAAGCGATATTTCAAAAATAATAGTTAATTTTGCATATTATGAATTGTGTGAATAATTAAAATTTTTCTAAGATATTTTCTTGATATGAACGAACATCTCAACATCCTGCGGCAGCTGATGCAACGGAAAAACGTGGCGGCTGTGATAATCCCGGGAACAGACCCGCATCAGAGTGAATACACCAGCGAACACTGGAAACTGCGCCAGTGGCTCACCGGATTTACCGGAAGTAACGGAACCGCCGTGGTAACACTCGACAATGCCGCCCTGTGGACCGACTCGCGCTATTTCCTACAGGCCGAGGACGAACTTTCCGACTCGGGATTTCAGTTGATGCGTGAAGGCATCGAAGACGACCCCACAATCACCGAATGGCTCGCCCAGAACCTCGAGGAAGATGATGTGCTTGCCATCGACGGTCGCCTCTTTTCCGTGCGCCAGGCAAGCCGGATGGAGCAGTTCTGCGGTGAAAACGGATTTATGTTTGCAACCGATTTCCCCGTTGCCGATTCAGTCTGGACCGGCCGTCCTGCCCGTCCGCTCAATCCCATCGTGATTCACGACGAACAATATGCCGGAGAAGGTGTGGCAGATAAGTTGACACGTACCCGCGACAAGATGGCGGAACTCGGTGCCGACGGGCTCCTTATCGCCTCTCTCGACGATGTGGCGTGGCTGTTCAACATCCGTGGGACCGACGTGCAATTTTCGCCGCTTGCAGTCGCATTCGCTTTTGTTAACATGACCGAGGCGTTTCTGTTCATCGACAAGGAGAAAGTGGACGATGACGTGCGTAAGGAACTGAAGAAATACGATGTCAACATAAAGCCCTACGATGACGTGGAGCATTTCCTTTCCCGTCAGAGCGAACACAAGGTAGTGATTATCGACCCCGACCGAATCAGCGATACCCTTGCCAATGCCCTGCCTTGTCAGAAAGTTTATGCCCCAAGTCCCACGGTGGAACTTAAGGCGGTGAAAAACGATGTGCAAATTCAGGGATTCCATCGGGCGATGGAGCGCGACGGCGTGGCTCTCGTTCGGACTCTGATGTGGCTTGAGCAGAACGTGGCATCGGGAAATATTACGGAAATTACCGTATGGGACAAGGCTCGGGAACAACGTGCCGTAAGCAGTCTCTATCGCGACGAGAGTTTCAACATGATTGCAGGTTATCGTGAGCATGGCGCAATAGTCCATTATGCCGCTACTCCCGAAACCGCCTCTACAATACAGCCCACAGGATTGCTCCTTATTGATACCGGCGCACAGTATCTCGACGGAACAACCGACATAACACGCACTTTCTCGCTCGGTGATGTCACCGAACAGGAGCGGTGCGACTACACACTCGTCCTTAAAGGGCATCTTGCCCTTTCGCGGGCTCGGTTCCCGGAAGGAACCTGTGGCGTGCAGCTCGATGCCCTGGCACGGATGCCGCTGTGGCAGCAGGGGCTTTCTTTCGGGCATGGAACAGGCCACGGTGTGGGACACTACCTATGTTGCCACGAAGGACCGCAGAGCATCCGCACCAATCTTAATCCCACGCCGCTAAGGCCGGGTATGGTGGTGAGCAATGAGCCGGGTATTTATCGCAGTGGACAGTATGGAATCAGAATAGAAAACCTCATGCTTTGTGTCGATGGGGCGAATTCGCAGGAGTTCGGTAAATTTCTCCGCTTTGAGACACTTACTCTGTTCCCCTATGACAAGACGTTGATAAACAGGCAGATGCTTACACCGGAAGAGATTGGTCAAATCAACGATTATCACAGCATGGTGTTCAGCAGGCTTTCTCCGCTCCTCTCGCCCGACGAGGTGGATTGGCTCAAGGAAAAGTGTGCTCCCCTCTGATTTGTTAAACTACTCTCAATTAATACGATAAAATAAAAACGAAATCATGGCTATCATAAAAAAAGTAAGAGGTTTTGAACCCAAAATTGGGCAGGGATGTTTCCTCGCCGACAATGCCGTGGTGGTGGGTGATGTCACCATGGGCAACGATTGCAGCATATGGTTCGGTGCCGTTCTGCGTGGCGACGTCAACACCATTACCATCGGAAACCGTGTCAATATACAGGACAATGCGGTAATTCACACTCTCTATGAGAAATCGGTTACCGTTATCGGTAACGACGTTTCAATAGGGCATAACGTGGTGGTGCACGGTGCCACCATTCACGACATGGCGCTGATAGGAATGGGGAGCATCATCCTCGACCATGCCGAGATAGGCGAGGGTGCCATCATCGCGGCTGGCAGCGTGGTGCTGGGTGGAACCAAGGTGGGACCAAACGAACTGTGGGCAGGCAGTCCCGCAAAGTTCAAGAAAATGGTGGATCCTGCTCAAGCCAGGGAAATAAATGTGAAGATAGCCAAAAACTACCTCATGTACTCTACCTGGTACGAGGAATAACTGTGGCAATTTCTGAAGAGTAAGGGGGCATTAGAAACGGGCGCCCACAATGATCGACACGTCGGCAAGGAACGACTGGAACCGATAGATGCCGGTGTTGAACACATGGCTGTCGAGATAACCCTGAAAACTCGCGAAAAAACTCCGGTGGCTGTAGGTCGCGGCCAGTCGCAACTTCCCGTTAAGTCCGAAAAAATTCTGTCCGCCATCATCAAGAGTAGATATGGCGTGCGCGTGTTTGATGCCTGGGAAAATCATCACCGTACCGTTGAGCAGCCATTTAGGACCAAGCACCCAGTTGTAGGCGTAACCTCCTCCTATGGAATAGTCGTTATACTTGAACAGGGGCTCGTTGCTGAGATCTTCATTGTCGTCGGAGATTATGTCTTTCCATATTTCACCAAGTTCACTTGCGTCAATCTCAAGATTATGGTGGGTGATTTTGAAACCAGCCAGAAATGAACCTGCGCTGCGTCGTTGCAGTCTCGACTGCGAATAAGCCGCGCCTTGCGAAAACTTGCGGTTGTTGAAATAGTAGTAGCTGCTTATCCCCCACGATGAGCGTTTTATGCCGGTGAAATGAGGGATTTTGTAAAGTTGTCCGGTTTCTTCGTCTCGCAAGTCAAGATTCATGGCTCCGGAATTTCGCATCTTGTAGAAATCTATCGAGAATCGGGCGCAAGAGAAACCGAATTCCCATTTCTTGCTTGTGGGACGTTTCCCTATCAGTTTATCTATATCGCTTGAATATCCCAGCGTCAGTCCATAAGCCGAAAATTGCAGACCAATAGTGCTGCTGACGCCGCTGTAGAACGTAAACTGGGCTTTCGGGAGGGGATGGCAGTTATAGATGTCGATCCAGTTGTTGTTTTTAATGTTGATTTTGAACGGTCGGCCTGTTCCGGTTACATAGGTGCTGTCATAGCTGTCGAGGTTGCGGTTTTTCCATTGTATGGAATTATATACTAATTTCACCAAACCTGGGTAATGTACCGTGCTGTCGTTGAAATATATCTTGCCATGCTTCAGCGCACGCCACCAGTAACGGTTGTCCCGGGTAGTGTCGAAGGGTTCGTCAAGTTTGCGCTTGATGGA
>JAGCVR010000212.1 GCA_017962285.1 Muribaculaceae bacterium
ACATGTGGGTACTCTATGGCTTTTTAATCACATTCATCCCACTGATGATAGTCGGAACTTTGGCACGGAAACGTTTCCGCCTCAACTACTGCTCCATCATGGGACTTCTGTCCGGCTCTCTGACCGACCCGCCAGCACTTTCCTACGCCAATAAGACAGCAAGCAACGACGCTCCCGCCGTTGCCTACTCCACAGTGTATCCACTGACTATGTTCCTGCGCGTGATTACGGCACAGATTCTTGTGCTCGCCCTCGCCTAAACGTTAGAACCTGAAATATCCTCTCACAGATATTTCTTTATGGCATCTCGCCACACCAGATAGGCATCACCCATAAGATGAAGCCCGTCGTTGGTGTATTCACGCTTTAGACGTCCCTGAGAGTCCACCATGAGCGGATACAGGTTTATCCACGTCACGCCATTACGGCATGCCACCTGTTCAAGCAGCGCATTCGCTTCCACCACCACATTCTCACGTCCTTCGAGGCGCTTCCACATTCGCACCTCATTGTTGAAGGGAAGCAGACTCTGCAGATAAATCCTGGTGCGTGGAGAGCCTTGCTTTATGAGCAGTATCAACCTCTCCGTAGCGCGGGCAATGCTGTCGGCACTCACGTCGTGAGAGATATCGTTCACTCCGCCCATGATGAAAATCTTCTTGGGATTTCCCTTCAGTATCGGGTCGAGACGGTAGATATATCCCTGCAGGATATCGCCTACTATACCGCGATTCTTTACGTGCCTGTTGCCCAGCAGCTCGTTCCACTCTGCTCCGTCGGTAAGGCTGTTGCCCAAGAAAACTATATCCTTGCTCGTAACAGGCAGTTTCTCGAACAATGTTGCCCGCCTGTAATAGTAGGCGTCGTGTAACGGCTCCTGGGCCACTATTGTGGCAATGGTTATCACCACCATTGCCACAGCCACTATAACTCGTCTCATAGTCGGTTATTCCTTTCTATAGGCATCCACAGCCTTTTTCACAGAACCATGCAGCAAGAGCAGGCGTTTTGCCTGGTCATAGGGCAGCCCCAGCTCTTCCACCACCATACGGGTTCCGCGGTCAACAAGTTTCTTGTTTGTGAGCTGCATATTCACCATTTTGTTGCCTTTCACACGGCCCATCTGAATCATCACGCTTGTCGAAATCATGTTGCAGATAAGTTTCTGCCCTGTGCCAGATTTCATGCGTGAGCTTCCAGTCACATATTCAGGACCCACAATCATCTCAATGGGAATCTCTGCCACTTCGCTCACCGGAGCGTCGGGATTGCTTGTGATGGCGGCGGTGAGACATCCGTGCGCACGGGCATCGCGCAACGCCCCTATCACATAGGGAGTTGTGCCTGAAGCCGCAATTCCAATCACAGTGTCTTTCTCATTGATGTTGTATTGTAGCAGGTCTTTCCAAGCCTGATCGGTGTCGTCTTCGGCATTCTCCACCGCATTGCGGAGAGCTGTATCGCCACCGGCAATCAGTCCGATAATCCACCCGGGATCCATTCCGAATGTGGGGGGGATTTCACTCGCGTCAAGCACACCAAGCCTACCGGATGTGCCGGCTCCCATATAGAAAATCCTTCCTCCACGACGCATGCGCTCCACGATGCCGGTAACCAGTTTCTCTATCTGCGGAATTGCCTTTTCAACGGCATCCGCCACTTTATGGTCTTCTCGGTTTATCTCAGTGAGCAAGTCGTGGACGCTCTTTTTCTCAAGGTCATTGTATAGCGAGGGTTGCTCGCTTATTTTTATAAATGCCATAATCAGTTTAATTTGAGTGATAAGCTATTAAACCCTCCATCGGGGCCTGAATAATCTTGCCTATGGTGATTCCCTGTGCCTTGGCGGCCTCCATCAGCACTTCTTTTTCATAGAGTGCAATGGAACCCACAAAGTTGCAAGGCAGTTCCTTGTAGCCTGGATAGCTCTCCACGTTTCTCACGAAGAAATCAGTAAAGGAGCGGAACACTATGGCGCGAATGGCCGGCTCATGGATATTCCGCTGCAGGAATGGAGCAAACTGGGCAAGAAACCTGTTTGGCGCAGGCTGACGGTAAACTGCGGTAATAATCTTGGTGCGGTCCAGATCGTACTCTTTGAGGAATTTCTCGCAAAGGTGCTCCGGGAGCTGTTTCTTCAGCACATCGCCCACAAGGAGTTTCCCAAGCACGGCGCCACTACCCTCGTCGCCCAGGATATAGCCAAGCGGAGACACGTTGTCCACCACCTTTTCGCCATCGTAGTAGCACGAGTTGGAACCGGTGCCGAGAATGCAGGCGATACCGGGTTCACGGCCGCACAATGCGCGTGCAGCAGCCAGGAGATCGCTGTCAACCTCAATTTTCGTTGCCGATGGGATATTTGCCCTGAGCGCATTAACTACATGCGATTTTATTTCATCGGAAATTATGCCCGCACCATAATAGTAGATTTCATCCACTTTGTAACTAAGAATGTGAGGAACAAGTTCTTTCTTGATACGTTCCGTCATTTCCTCTTCGGTGAGAAGCAGCGCATTCATTCCTGTTGTGAAAATCTGAGCCA
>JAGCVR010000213.1 GCA_017962285.1 Muribaculaceae bacterium
CAGCCTTGCCTGCAGCGATGAGATTGTCCATGATTTGCGAGGCACGACCAAGGTCGCCCCAAGCCGTTTCGTCGCCTCCGTGGCCATGCAACAGATACATCACCGGGAATTTCTTCTTGCCGTCGTAGGCTGCAGGCAGATAAACCGTCATGCGACGTTGCTGTCCCAGCGTAGGACTATCGTACCAAACACGCGACAACGTGCCATGAGGAACATTGTTCACCTGATACAGGTCGCCCTTGTCGCCCTTCCCTTTCGTCACAATGAAGATATTGCTCAGTGTTGAGATGTCGCGGTTGACGTAGCTATTGGCAGGATCGATGATGCGCTGGCCGTCTACCGAGAAGCTATAGGAATAGAGTTCGGGGTTGAGGGGCTTCGTTGTTACCGTCCAAACGCCATTGTCCTGTTTCGTCATGGGCAGCGTTTGCCACTTGATTTCCTCAAAGTCGCCCGTCACACTCACCTTCTGAGCAGAGGGATCGAAGAAGTTGAAAGTCACCGACCCATCCTTGTTGATGATGGGCGATTTCACGTTGGGACGCTGTCCCAGTGCCTGTTGTGCATAGCCACCCACTGCCAGCAGGAGGCAACATGCCATTGTAATCAGTCGTTTCATGTTGGTGTTTTTATTAAGTGATGATAGATGTATTGTCAATGTCTACAGAGAGTGGTTGTGCATCTGGCGTTGTCGCCTTGCACTTGATTGCTGCAAAATTACAAATAATCTCGATAATAATGAGTGTTTTTAAAAAAGAAATGCTAATTTTGTACATTATTTATAATTAATCATGACAGCAATGAAAAGAATTACGCTTTTTGCCTTTGTTCTCATGCTCGCCATTGCCTGCCGAGCACAGCAGAACCAGCCAATAGACACACCGCAACTGGAGTTCGCCCTGCAGCTGCGCGTAACACTCGGCGAGACCTATTCCTTTGGCGAAACACAACACGGGCGCCGCACCGTCATTCCTATCACGGGAGGAACCTTCGAGGGACCGCTGCTGAAGGGTACCATCCTCAACGGCGGCGCTGACTACCAGCTGGCCAACACGGCGCTGAACCGCACGGAACTGGAGGCTATCTACAGCATCAAGACCGACGACGGCGTCTACATCCACGTGCGCAACCGCGGCATCATTTGCAGTGGAAAGGACGAAAACGGAAATCCAACGTTCTACTTCCGTGCTGCACCGCAGTTTGAAGCCCCTGCAGACAGCCCTTATGCCTGGATGAACAATGCCCTCTTTGTGTGTGCTCCTGAGTGTTCGCAGGGTTTTCAAGGCATCGTGCTGAATGTCTGGAAAGTGAAGTGATGTTTTCCTTAAAACAGTAAAAAGACGATGAAAGGATTCATAGTAAGCCTGATGTGCCTGGCGTTTGTCGCAGGACCTGCCCTGGCACAAGAGAACAAGGCCGCTGTTGTCAGCACCAAACAAGGAAAAGTCAGCGGAATCGTTCAAGAGGGAACCTTCGCTTATCTTGGCATTCCCTATGCCCAAGTGGAACGATGCATGCCACCTCTGCCCGTCAAGAAGTGGAAGTGGGTGAGGGTTTGCGACCACTGGGGACCGCAGGCGATGCAGCAGACTGGCGGTCGACAGTTGAGTGAAGCAGAGATGTCGGAGAAGAACTCCTGTGTGCTGAACGTATGGACGACGGATTTGAAGGGTCGGAAACCCGTGATGCTATGGCTTCATGGCGGCGGCTTCGACTCGGGTACATCGGCATGGAATCCTGGCATGCAGCTGGCAAAGAAGGACGTGGTGGTGGTCAGCGTTAACCATCGACTGAACATTCTCGGATTTCTCGACCTCTCGGCGGTCTCCAAGAAGTATAAGGATTCGGGTAATGTGGGGATGCTCGATATTGTTCAAGCGCTGGAATGGATTCGTGATAACATCGCCCGATTCGGTGGTGACCCGAACAATGTGACCATTTTCGGTGAGTCGGGCGGCGGTGGAAAGGTTGGAACATTGATGTGCATGCCCAAGGCAAGGCGTCTGTTCCACAAGGCCATTATCATGAGTGGAACCATTCTGAACGTGAACAACCGGGAGATGACACAGACTCTCGGCAAAGCGGTGCTGAAGGAACTGGGCATCAGCGAAGCCGATGTCGACCGTATCAAGGATGTTCCCTATCAGCAACTCTATGAAGCCGGACAGCGAGCAATGGCGGCGAGCATCGGCACCCGCAAGCCCGGCACACCGATGATGTGGGGTTTCGGTCCTACACCCGATGGTGAAACGCTCTTGCAACAGCCTTTCCAACCATCATTTTCCTCCATTTCATCGGAGATTCCAGTCCTGATGGGTACCACTTTCAACGAACTGCAACGGCTATACTACAACCGGGAAATGACTATCGACGATGCCCGGCAACAACTCGTGAAGACTTTCGGCGACGAAACGGAGGCCTACATCAACGCTTTCGCCAAAGCCTATCCCGACTATACTCCACAGGACTTGCTGAGCATCGACTGGCTGTTCCGCCCAAAGACACTCATCACGGCCGATGCCTTTGCCGCAGAATCTGCCGAAAACGACGGCTCCCACACCTCACACCTTTATCTATATCTGTTTACTTGGCGCTCACCCGTCAATAGAGGGTCGGTACATGGACACGAACTGAAATTCTGTTTCAACACCTTACATCACGCCCACAACGAACTGCCTCAACCTTCTGAGCAAGACCTCCGATTGGCCGACACCATGAGTAGCGTGTGGGCACAGTTTGCCAAAACTGGCAATCCGAATACGAACGGACTTCCTGCTTGGCATCCTTACACAGCAGAAAATGGTGAATTGATGGTTTTCGACCATCGCTGCTACATTCGTAACAACCCCGATCGCGAACTTCAGCAAATCATCAATCGGCATTGCTTCAAGCAACTCGATGAATTCAAGAAGAGGTAATGCTTTGTTCGCTAAAGCATTACCTCCCTATCAAAGACCGATAAAATCGGCTATTTTGTAAGATGTGCATCGATTTGCGCAGCGATTTCTGCCGCAAGTCCTGCATCATAGCCCACACGTAGATGAATGGTTGGGCGCGATGGA
>JAGCVR010000214.1 GCA_017962285.1 Muribaculaceae bacterium
CCTTGTCGATGTTGCCGACTGTGGTTCCCTGCGCTGCGGCGTTTACCATGCCTGCCAGCACGCAAAGCACCGCGAAGATAAATGACTTTATTTTCATATATTTGAATTTATCTGTCGTTAATAGATCTATAGACAATGACGGATTGCCATAGCCACAAATGCAAATATAACACAAAAATGCATTTTTTTATATATATTTGCGGCAAATATTTATGACTATGCGACAAATACAATTTCTCAACGCTTTACTCAGAGCAACAACCTGCATTGTTCTTGCTTTATTCTGCCTTAGTGCAGCCGGCCAGGACTTGATCGACCTGTCGAAGACTCCCGTCTTGTGTAACCAAATCCAAGTTTTCAGGCTCAAGGAAGTGCTGCCCGATGGATATGTTTTTTACTATGACAGCGACAACACCGAAATTGTACTCACACGTGACAAAGACAGAGTCAACCGCTACACTTCAAAGTTTCCCAAACAACCTTACATTATGTCGTGCGACTATGAAGTGAAGCAGTTGGGCGAAACGGTGACAATGATTGCCTATTTAGGGCAATATCAGGAGGAAAATCCCTATTATGTGCTCTTCGCTGCCGACAGTCAGGAAGAGTACAGCAGTAAATGGCAGCAGAGAGTTGAAGGAGGCAACAATCATTGCGATTGGTTTTTCAGTGTGCCTATCGACGAGTATTTCATCACCGCTATCGACTATGACCAACTCAAACAGATTCTCTCACTGCTTGAGCAGAGCGAACAGCGCGACGATTTGATAAAATTCAATATCAACCAGATCAGAATGGTCATCAACTCATTTGATGAGGAGGGAGATTGCGAAGCAAAATAAATGACATCGAAATGCCATTGCAATAAACCCGTCTTTTCTGCAACAGAACCGAAAGTTGTAACCGCGTCGTAATTCCGAAATACAAGATTATGCACGTGTTCAGAAAAAACTGTGATTTGTTTCTTGTTTTAGCATGCTAATTCGTAACTTTGTAAATCAAATCAAGAAGAAGGATTTATGTATGAGCCATTAGCGGAGCGGATGCGGCCTCATTCGCTCAGTGAATATATAGGTCAGCGCCACCTGGTGGGCGAAGGTGCCGTGATACGCAGGATGATAGAGAGCGGCAACATCTCATCGTTTATTCTGTGGGGACCTCCGGGCGTGGGCAAGACCACGCTTGCCCGGATAATAGCCGAAGAGACCAAGGTGCCTTTCTATACGCTATCGGCGGTGACGAGTGGTGTGAAAGAGGTGCGCGAAGTGCTGGAACGCTGCAAGGCCGACGCGCGAAGCATGTTCACCAAAGGCCGCCCCATACTGTTCATTGATGAAATCCACCGCTTCAACAAGTCTCAGCAGGACTCACTTCTCGGCGCTGTGGAAAACGGCACCGTCACGCTTATCGGCGCCACCACCGAGAATCCATCGTTTGAGGTGATTCGCCCACTTCTCAGCCGTGCCCAGGTTTATGTCCTGAATCCGCTCGACAAGGAAGATTTGCTCTCTCTGCTTCACCATGCCATTGAGAGCGACGCCATGTTCAAGGAGCGCGAAGTGAGGATAGAGGAAACCGAGGCGTTGCTGCGTTTCTCTGGCGGAGACGCCCGCAAATTGCTCAACATACTCGACCTTATAATCCAGTCTCTCGACACCCATGAGCCGATGGTGATAAACGACAGTGTGGTTACGGAACGGCTTCAGCAAAACCCGCTCGCATTCGACAAGAATGGAGAAATGCACTACGACATTATCTCGGCTTTCATCAAGTCGATTCGCGGCAGCGACCCCGACGCGGCGGTCTACTGGCTCGCCAGGCTCATTGCCGGAGGTGAAGACCCCAAATTCATAGCGCGAAGACTGTGCATCCTGGCAGCCGAAGACATAGGGCTTGCCAATCCCAACGCCCTGCTGCTCGCCAACGCCACATTCGACATAATCAACAAGATTGGATGGCCCGAGGGTCGCATACCACTAAGCGAGTGTGCCATATATCTGGCGACAAGCGCCAAGAGCAACAGCGCCTATCTTGCCATAGGTGAGGCACAGAGCCTGGTGGAAAAGACTGGCAATGCTCCGGTTCCCCTTCATCTGCGCAACGCCCCCACCAAACTGATGGAACAACTTGGCTACGGTGCTGAATATAAATACGCACACGACTATGCCGGTCATTTCGTACGTCAGGAGTACATGCCAGCCGAACTGAACCATCCTCAGTTGTGGCATGCGCAGGACAATGCCTCGGAGCAGAAAATGCGCGAACGGATGGACGCTCTGTGGGGCAGAAAGAATGTTGGAGAAGGCGACAAATAAACCCAGTCGACCTGAATTTTTGAAACATCTGGAGAAAAGGACATTGACTCAGCATCAATGTCCTGCTATTTTTTGCGCCAAACGGAGGAAGTCTTATTGATAATTGGCAAAAAATTACTATCTTTGCAAATTATTTAAGACAATGCCTCAGAACGCACTAAATATCGTGTATTGGCTGATGCTGGCAGCCATCGTTGCGGAGATGTTTTTCATGGTCCGGAAGGACTGTGCAATGCTTCGTCAGGAAGGCTACGACACCAAGCGATATGTGGACAGCCTGCGCAAGACCGAAGAACACATCACCGTGAAGCGGGTACTCACATTCGCCCTGCTCATGATGATGCTCGTGGACTGGGTCCAGAGCAACGTTTACGACGTGGCTATTCTGGTACTTGTAATTGTGGGGCAATGCGTGTATGCTGCCAGAGTGAAAGATGCCGGCACCACGCCATGCGACAACAGAGCGAAGACTCTGATGGCAATTTCACTGGCTTTGATGACAGCTGCAACGGCAACCGTGGCTGCAGTAAGTGGAGTTTTAAGAGCCATACAGATGGGTCTGCTTCTGGTGTGTTTTTCCTATGTGATAACCGGAGCGGTGAACTGGGTTTCGGCAATAATCAGAAAACCCGAAAATACCGGCAATTGCCCGGAAACCCGTCTTGATATTGATGAAATGAAAACCGAAAAACAAGATAAAGAGAGATGAAACGAAAATTCAACGAACATAATAAGTTCAATCTCAGCGAAGTAAACAAAGAAGTTCTCCGTCTCTGGGACAAAGAAAATGTGTTTGCCCGAAGCATCCAGGAGCGCGAAGGTGCGCCATCGTTTGTGTTTTACGAAGGTCCACCGTCGGCAAACGGAATGCCCGGCATCCATCATGTAATGGCTCGCACCCTGAAAGATATCGTGTGCCGCTACAAGACCATGAAAGGCTATCAGGTGCTGCGCAAGGCTGGATGGGACACACACGGACTGCCTGTGGAACTTGGCGTGGAGAAATCGCTGGGA
>JAGCVR010000215.1 GCA_017962285.1 Muribaculaceae bacterium
GATTATTGTGACATTGTCGCCGATTTCGCCGATATCGGAGGCATGCTTGTTGCTGTAGAATTCAGTAATCTGATTCAACCGGTCGATTAGTTTTGTGCGGTGGCGGTACATAGCCATTATATATGCAATGTGAGCCGAGAGTTTGTCATTTATCTTGACAATTCGACCACCAGTCTCATTAAGCACCGAGACTTCCACGTCGTTTCCGAAGGTGGATTTCCTGTCCACCACAATAATGTCCACGTTCTCAATCAGAGTGCCGTTGCCTATTGTGTAGTTGGCGATGTAGTTCGAAATGTTCTTGATCAGACAGTCGTCCCCAATCGTTACGTTGTGCAGTTCCACGTCGTAGAGACCCGAATGAACCACAATGCCGCCCTGGCGGCTGAATTCCTTGTTGAAACTGCCAAGTTTTATGTTTCCGGAGAATTTCACGTTTTTAACATACTGGGTACAAAATGCATCAGCCACTTCTATTGAATTCCAGTCTTGTGCTGAACAGCCCTGACTCTTCAAAGACTCAATTTCCGAGTCGGAAAGTTTACGATAATTCATAGCGTAAAGATTTAATAAATGAATAAAAAACAATTACCTTAGTTCTTTCGGCGACAAAATTACAAAAAATATTTTATAATGAGATTGTTTCGGCAAATTAATGTAAATTTGTGAAATGAATTAAACGGTATTTACTATGAATGATTTACAGATAATGCAGATGGACGATACCGACGAACTTCTTGTTCAGATGTACGACGAACATATACAGGCTGGATTTCCGTCACCAGCCCAGGGCAGCTACCCTGACAAGATAGATTTAAACAAGGAACTGATTCAGAATCCCGCCGCCACATTTTGTGCCCGTGTCACCGGAAACTCAATGATTGACGCAGGAATTTCCGAAGGCGACATTCTTATCGTTGACCGTTCACTCACTCCCAGTGATGGCGAAATAGCAGTCTGTTTTCTTGACGGGGAGTTCACGGTGAAGCGCGTTGCCATAGAAAGCGACGGAGTGTATCTGGTTCCGGCAAACAAAAGCTATCCCAAAATCAAAGTCATGGAGGAATCCAGTTTTCAGGTTTGGGGAGTGGTGTCGCACATAATACACAAGACCACGCTTTGAACGCGGATTCCAGTTAGTCATTAATCATTTTTTTCATCGGTTGCTATGCTCTACGGGTTGGCGGATTGTAATAATTTTTTTGTTTCCTGCGAGCGGGTGTTTAATCCGTCGCTTGTGGGAAAACCCGTGGTGGTGCTGAGCAACAACGACGGTTGCGTCATTGCGCGCAGCAACGAGGCCAAGGCTCTGGGCATTCCCATGGGATGTCCCACGTTTCAGATAAGCCGTTACACCGACCCTCGAAAGGTGATTACTCTTTCGGCGAACCACCTGCTCTATCGCGACATGTCGCTTCGGGTGATGAGTGTGCTTGGCAGCGAGTTTGAAGGGGTTGAGATTTATTCTGTGGATGAGGCGTTTTTCAGGATGCCGTTCGATGATGACGAGAGGAATCTGAAGGTTGCTGCCGATGTTGTGAAAAAACTGTTCAAGTTTACAGGCATACCGGTGAGCATTGGGATTGCACACACCCGCACACTGGCGAAAATCGCATCGCACATGGCAAAGAAAGACCCGCTGAACACGTCACGCGTGGAGGCTCTTACCGAAGTCGGGAAAATTGAGGCTGTCCTTGCCAAAACTCCCATCGAGGATGTGTGGGGAATAGGGCGGAGGCTGACGGGTGCGCTCATGGCTCGAGGCGTAACCACTGCTGCGCAGTTTGCCAAGTTGCCGCCATCACTCGTGCGCTCATTGTTCTCGGTAACCACCGAGCGCACGCTGCTTGAACTCAGAGGAACGGATTGCCAGTCGATAAGTCCCATTACCGCCACACGGAAATCAATAATGAATTCCAGGACTTTCCCAAAAGTCCTCTATAAACGCGAGGATGTGCAGGATGCGGTGCTGATGTTTGCCGACCAGTGTGCAAGACATCTGCGTGAAGAACAGCTTGTGGCGTGTACTCTCACGGTTTTCGTCCGTGGCGACTATCACCGCGAGGACTTGCCGTTCTACTCTAATTCCTGCAAAATCCGCATCGTTTCTCCCACCTCAAGTTCCATGGTTATAGCGCAATATGCTCTCAGGGCGTTCAACGGCGTGTTCCGGAACGGTTATGCCTATCGGAAGGCTGGTGTCATGGTCACCGAGCTGCTGCCGGAGAAGGGCGTTCAGCAAAACATCTTCAGCACCGTTGACGAAGCCAAGCAGACACGACTCATGAAAGCCGTGGACAACATAAACAACAGTGCCGGTGCCAAAGTAGTGAAATTGGCTCCACTCATAGGCGAAAAGGTAAAAAGCGTGCCTATGGAGAAAAAACTCACCGGAAATCAGCTGGATATCCGGTCAACTCAGTTCACAGAATAATCGCTATTAGTGGTGGTAGGGCTCGTGGTTGAGAATGGTGAAAGCGCGATAGAGCTGCTCCACGAAAACCAGCCGAATCATCTCGTGCGAGAACGTCATTTTGCTTAGCGAAATCTTGTCGTTGGCGCGGGCATATACCTCGGGCGAGAATCCGTATGGTCCGCCCACCACAAACACTACCCGCCGCACTCCGCTCAACATACGTTTTTGCAGGTACTGCGAAAATTCAATTGAGGTAAACTCCATGCCGCGCTCATCAAGAAGCACCACGTGGTCAGATGCTTCAAGGGCCGACAGGATTAGTTTTCCCTCGGCGGCCTTTTGCTGCGACTCGGTGAGATTGCGCAGATTCTTGGGGTCGCCGAGACACGAAATCTCAAACTGCACGTAGTGCTTCAGACGGGAAACGTACTCATCAATTCCGGTATTCAGGTATCGTGCAGTGGTCTTGCCCACCGTCAAAAGCATGATCTTCATCGCGTCAATTTTTTAGATTACAAATTTAGTCATTTTGTGTGTGAGAAATCGCAAAAAATTCGTAAATTTGTGAGATTTTTGGAGCATTTTGCATTGCTCTGAATTATTTGGGTGCAATACTGAGTAAATGAGAAGGTTTTACTATATAATAGTGGCAATGTTGCTTCCGTTGCTGATGATGGGGCAGGATGTTGAGACGAATGTTGGTCAGACGCCAGTCTATCAGCCGCGCGTTTTGCTTGACTCAGAGCAAGAGACGTGGTATGAGATGGGCGACAGCATCCTTATCGTTCCCAAGTCAAAACCGAATTTCATAAGGCGGGTGATGAACTATCTGCTCGACGACAAGGACCACTCCAAGGACAAACTGTGGATAAGTGTTCTCGGCGGTCCTCACTACGATTCCGATACCAAATTCGGACTTGCCCTTATTGGAAACGCGTATTTCAGGGTGAACGGCAGTTCGCACGAAATCCAGCCTTCCATCATGACAGCGCGACTGGATGTTACAACGACCGGTTATGTGAGCACCCGCCTCAATGGAAACACCCTGCTGGCGAACGACCGCCGCCGCTTTAACTACGAGGTGGAATTTGAATCGTTGCCAAGTTACTTCTGGGGCATAAACTACGACATGTGCGACATCAACGAGAACGAGACGCGCATGAAACGCAACCAGGCTCACCTCAACGCAGAATTCCTGTGGCGTGTGGCGCCAAAGACCTACATCGGCCCTGTGGTGAACTGGAACTGGGTGAAGGCGAAGGAACTCGACAGGATGGAATTGCTCGGAGGTCAGCCGCTTTGCACCAGAAACTATGGATTTGGCTTTACCGCCGACTTTGACGGGCGTGACCAGATAGTGAATGCCGATAAAGGTTTCTACGCCCATGTAACCACACTTTTCTATCCGAAAAAACTTTGGAACGAATATGCTTTCACCCGTATCGACACTCGTTTCTGCTTCTATCAGCCAGCGTGGAAAGGGGCGGTTATAGCAACCGAACTCCGCGGGATGTTCAACGTGGGCAACCCCGTGTGGGCAATGATGGCACAACCCGGTGACTCCTATTATCTGCGAGGCTATTACAAAGGACGTTATCGCGACAAACACACCATCACGTTCCAGGCGGAGATCCGCCAGCATATATGGAACCGGCTCGGTGCCGTGGTGTGGGGCGGTTGCGGCAGTCTGTTCCACGATGCTGGAAGCATGAAGAATCTTCTGCCTAATGTAGGGGTAGGACTTCGATGGGCATTCCGCCACAGAATGAACGTACGCATAGATTACGGATGGGGACGGCGAGGCGAACACGGCTTCACCTTTGCCATGAACGAGGCTTTTTAAGAGAATGATATGAAAAATTTCTACGAAATATTCAAGTGGACAGGCAACCAGAGAGTTTTATTCTGGGTTTTTCTGGGAATTCTGATTTTCCCGAATCTTGTCATGATATATACAGAGTCCACTACCTGGTTGACAAAGATCACATCAGTAGTATTAATGTTCGGTCTCTACTGGCTCTCTTTCGCCATGTGGAAAAAACCGGGCAATGCATTCTGGTGGCTGTTCATTTTCTTTTTCTTCGGCGCATTTGAGATAGTGCTCCTGTTCCTGTTCGGTGAGTCGCCAATCGCCGTGGATATGTTTCTGAATGTCACCACTACCAATATCTCGGAGGTGCACGAGCTTTTGTCAGACTTGATTCCAGCAGTTGCTTTTGTATTCTTCCTCTATGTCCCTGCAATGATTCTGGCGGTAGTGTCGATTAAGAACAAGAATGAACTCACCCCTGGATTCCTGAAGAAACAGCGAATACTCTCCATCCCCGTGATTCTGGTGGGTATCGGTATGCTTGTAAGCAATTACTATGTAAGTCCTTATTTTAAGATACGCAACGATATCTTCCCGCTTAATGTCTGCTACAATCTGGGACTTAGCATTAAGAGGGTGTATAAGACCTCGAATTACGAGAAGACGTCTGCCCATTTCACCTACAATGCAAAGTCGAACAGAACCGACAGCATCAATGAGATCTACGTTCTCATGATAGGAGAGACGCTCCGTGCCGACAACCTGAGTGTGTATGGATATGAAAGAAACACCACACCCAATCTGGCGCAGATGGATTCAAGCACGGTGGTCTTCAGAGATGCGTTCACCATGAGCAACACCACGCACAAGAGTGTGCCGATGCTCTTGTCGCCCATTGCGAGTGAGGCTTTCGACAGTATCTATTACCGCAAGGGAATTATCACTGCCTTCAAGGAAGCCGGTTTCTCCACTGCATTTTATTCAAACCAACGAAGAAACCACTCGTTCATCGACTTCTTTGGATGCGAGGCCGACGATGTGCTGTTCCTCAAGGACAGTGTGTCGGTTACAGCCAATGTCAATGATTTTCAGTTAGTGAATCTGTTCAAGAAACGCATAGAATCCTACACGGGCGGGAAATTGCTGATAGTGCTTCATTGTTACGGTTCCCACTTTAATTATCAAGACCGGTATCTGACAAACAGGGCTGTTTTCAAACCCGATTACATCCCGTCGGCAGACAAGAAGTACCGCGACAGGCTGATTAATTCTTATGACAATACAGTGGTTCAGGCGGATGAATTCTTCAACAGAGTGGCTACTGTTCTGGAACAGACCGGTGTGAACAGCGCAATTGTGTTTACAAGCGATCACGGCGAGGACATATTTGATGATGAAAGAGGGCGATTCCTGCATGCATCGCCGCTTCCCACGTATTATCAAGTTCGTGTACCACTTATTGTGTGGACAAGCAAGTCGTATCGTGAAACATATAAGGATACATGGGACAACCTTAAAGGGAACAAGGACGTGCCAATCAGCACAAACAAAGTGGTGTTCCACACCCTTCTTGACATGTGCGGCGTCGACACCCACTTCAAGATTAACCAGAATGCGCTGAGCAACAAGGATTTCAAGGAGAGCAAGCGTATGTATGTCAATGACCATAATGAATTCCTGCCGTTTGAACGTGCCGGATTCAAAAAGCAGGACGTGGAGCAGTTCAAACTGCACGGTCTCAAATACTGACACTATGACCCGTCAGATTATGGTTCGCAGTTGGCAGTGACATATTGGCGCAGATATCATGACAGGGTAGGATTTGTGGTATTTGGCACAGTTAATGCTATAAATAAAACGGAAGAAAAATTTAAAATATAACATAATAAACTTCAGAACTATGACAATTAAACCTCTACAGGACCGCGTCCTGATTGAACCGGCTCAGGCCGAAGAAAAAACTGCCGGCGGAATCATTATTCCCGACAGCGCAAAAGAGAAACCGTTAAAAGGCATTGTTAAAGCAGTGGGCAATGGTAAAGCCGATGAACCAATGCTGGTAAAACCAGGTGATGCTGTGCTTTATGGCAAATATGCCGGTACAGAACTGGAACTCGACGGAGAGAAATTCCTTATGATGAAACAAAGCGATATTCTTGCAATCGTTGAACAATAACTTAGGAGGAAATAAAAATGGCAAAAGAAATCAAATTTGATATTAAAGCCCGCGAAGAACTCAAAAAGGGTGTTGACCAACTTAGTAACGCCGTTAAGGTAACGCTCGGTCCCAAAGGACGCAATGTGATCCTTGACAAGAAATTCGGTGCTCCGCACATCACTAAGGATGGAGTGAGCGTGGCACGCGAAGTGGAACTCGATGACGAATTCCAGAACATTGGCGCACAACTGGTGAAGGAAGTTGCTTCGAAAACCGGCGATGATGCAGGAGACGGAACAACCACCGCTACTGTCCTTGCCCAGTCTATAATTAACGAGGGCTTGAAGAATGTTGCAGCCGGAGCCAACCCGATGGACGTGAAACGAGGTATCGACAAAGCCGTGAAACTGGTGGTTGAAAACATCAAGGCACAATCGCAGGAAGTGGGCGATGATTTTGACAAGATAGAGAATGTGGCACGCGTTAGCGCGAACAACGATGATGAAATAGGCAAACTCATTGCCGAGGCAATGAAAAAGGTGAAGAAAGACGGTGTGATCACCGTGGAAGAAGCCAAGGGAACCGAGACACACGTTGAGACTGTGGAAGGTATGCAGTTCGACCGTGGCTATATCTCTCCTTATTTCGTTACCAACACCGAAAAGATGGAGTGCGAAATGGATCACCCGTTCGTGCTGATTTTCGACAAGAAGATTTCCGTTCTGAAAGACATGCTTCCCATTCTGGAGGCTACCGCACAAAGCGGCCGCCCATTGCTCATCATAGCCGAGGACGTGGACAGCGAAGCCCTCGCCACCCTGGTTGTTAACCGTCTGCGCGGTTCGCTTAAGGTTTGTGCCGTTAAGGCTCCAGGTTTTGGTGACCGTCGCAAGGAAATGCTCGAGGACATTGCCATCCTTACAGGTGGTATCGTGATCAGCGAGGAAAAAGGTTTGAAACTCGACGGAGCCACAGTTGACATGCTTGGAACAGCCGAGAAAATAACTATCAACAAAGACAACACGACCATAGTGAACGGCGCCGGTGAAAAGGATGCCATCAAGGACCGTGTGGCACAGATTCGTGCTCAGATTGAGAACAACAAGTCCACATACGACAAGGAAAAACTGCAGGAACGTCTTGCCAAACTTGCAGGTGGCGTTGCAGTTCTCTATATCGGTGCCCCGAGTGAGGTCGAAATGAAAGAGAAGAAAGACCGTGTTGACGATGCTCTGAGCGCAACCCGCGCAGCCGTTGCCGAAGGTATTGTTCC
>JAGCVR010000216.1 GCA_017962285.1 Muribaculaceae bacterium
AAGCCCAGTTTCTCAGCCTCGGCAATACGCTGCTCAATGCGGCTCACGGGGCGCACCTCACCGCTGAGGCCCACCTCGCCAGCCATGCACCAGTCGCTCTCTATGGGCGTGTCTACGTTGCTTGACAGGACGGCAGCAATGACGCTCAAGTCCATAGCCAGGTCAGTGACGCGCAGGCCGCCGGCAATGTTGATAAACACATCCTTCTGCATCAGTTTGAAGCCCACGCGTTTCTCAAGCACGGCCAACAGCATATTCAACCGCCGCTGGTCGAAACCTGTGGCCGAGCGTTGCGGCGTGCCGTATGCGGCAGTACTGACGAGGGCCTGCGTCTCCAAGAGGAAGGGGCGCATGCCCTCGATGGCGCTGGCGATGGCCACACCCGAAAGACCCTCGTGCCCGCCGGTAAGGAGCAGTTCCGAAGGGTTGCTCACCTGACGCAGACCGCCCTGCTGCATCTCGTAGATGCCCAGTTCTGAAGTGCTGCCAAAGCGGTTCTTGATGGAACGCAGAATGCGGTACATATAGTGGCGGTCGCCTTCGAACTGCAGCACGGCATCCACAATGTGCTCCAGCACCTTTGGACCGGCAATGCTCCCTTCCTTGTTGATGTGCCCGATGATGATTACCGGAGTATTTGTACTCTTGGAATATCTCAAAAGTGACGCGGCACATTCACGCACCTGCGTGACACTGCCAGCCGCCGACTCAAGGTTGTCGCTGGCAATGGTCTGGATGGAGTCAACGATAATCAGTCCCGGCGGATTCTTCTCAATGGTCTCAAAGATGACTTCAAGCGACGTCTCGCAAAGCAGATAGCACTCGCAGTCCATTTTTCCGCCCGCAATTCGGTCGGCTCGCATACGCAACTGCTGTGGACTCTCCTCCCCCGACACATACAGCACTTTCCGCGAGCGGATGCGGAGCACGTTCTGCAGCACCAGTGTGGATTTGCCTATGCCCGGTTCGCCGCCTATGAGCACCATGGAGCCCGGCACAAGTCCGCCCCCGAGCACACGGTTCAGTTCGGTGCTGGGCAAGGTGATGCGCGGCAAGTCCTGAGCCTCAATTTCCGAAATCTTCACCGGCTCCACCGCCTGATGGGAGTGGGCAGATGCGCCGTGCCAGGAGCCTTTTGCCTTGGGAGCTTTCGGTTCTTCCACATAGGTGTTCCACTCTCCGCAAGCCGGACATTTGCCCAGCCACTTTGGCGACTCGTTGCCGCAGTTCTTGCAATAGTATGTCGTTGTTTTTGCCATATTCAGAATAAAAAATTAAGCGGGTTTTTGCTATGCTATCGTAAAGATTGTAAGCGATTTCCGTTGTTATATTTACAGCATTACTCCAACCTCCTTCGGAAGAACTCGCTCACGGTGATTGCGGTGGCAGTGCTCACGTTGAGCGACTCGCTGGCATCTCCCTTGCGCCTTGCGGCAGGAATCAGCAGCCGCCTCTGTACGAGCGAAGCCACCTTGGGACTTATGCCCTGCCCCTCGTTGCCCATTACGACGAATGCCGCCTCCGGCAACTCCGCCTGATAAATGTTTTCCCCGCTGAGAAACGTGCCGAATACGGGAACGTCGGGGAAATCCTGAAAGAGGTACTCGAGGTTGCAGTAATGCACTTTCACGCGCGAGATGGCTCCCATCGTAGCTTGCACCACCTTGTGGTTATAGACATCCACCGTGCCCTTGCTGGCGAAGATATTATTCACGCCAAACCAGTCGGCGATGCGGATTATTGTTCCCAGATTCCCAGGGTCCTGAATGTTGTCGAGAACTATGTTGAGACCATTTTTCACTTCCTGCGCATCGATTTCGATATTGGGGATTTCGTAAACGGCAATCACATCGCTCGGAGTGGAGAACTGCGACATCCGTGCCATCTGCTGACGCGTTGCAAGGACAATTTTGTCGTAATGTTCGGCTGTGCCCAGCTGTTCGTACCATGTTCGCGTAGCGATAAGCCACCTGCAACGGAAATGGTGCCATGTGTCGCGCACGCATTTTGTGCCTTCGGTGGTGAACAGGCCTTCCTCGTCGCGGCGCTTTTTCATGGCGAGCGATGCCACTGTTTTTATTATTCCATTATTAATGTCCATCATATTAATGCAAAGATAACAAAACTTTAGCAAATGTTAAAGAATCAAAGGAAATAGTAGCAACACGCGGAAATTGCTATTCCGATTTTTCGGTCAGTTCGAGCCAGCGCAGTTCTTTTTCATCAATCAACGATTTCAACTCCTCGTAACGCTGCGCCTTGGTTTCTATATCGTCGGTCATGCCGCTTTCAAAGTCCGCATCAAGAGATTGTTTTTCCTGATTGAGTTTTTCGAGTTCCCCGGTGAGCGCCTCCAATTCCTTCTGCTCTTTATATGAAAGCCGAGGTGCCGAAGTGTGGACGGCGGTGCGCTGCGGTTTCTGCTTCTGCTCAGGCACCGGCTTGCCCTGTTCCAGTCTGTGATGCTCCTGCCACGCACGGAATTCGCTGTAGTTGCCGGGGAAATCCTTAATGACGCCGTTGCCCTGAAAGACAAAGATATGATCCACCGTACGGTCCATGAAGAAGCGGTCATGACTCACCACGATGAGGCAGCCCTTGAATCGCTGCAGATAATCCTCGAGGATTTCAAGGGTGGTGATGTCGAGGTCGTTGGTTGGTTCATCGAGAATGAGGAAGTTGGGCTTACGCATCAGGACAAGTGCCAGGTAAAGGCGCCGTTTCTCACCTCCGCTGAGTTTACCGATGAATTTCTGCTGGTCGGCAACGGAAAACAGGAACAGGTTAAGGAACTGCGAGACCGAATAATGCGTTTTCTCGTCGAACCAGATTTCTTCTGCCACATCACGCGCCACATCAATCACCCTCTTTGTCGGTTCCAGGGCGATACCCTCCTGGCTGTAATAGCCCCACCTCACAGTCTCACCAACCTCGAAACGGCCACTGTCGGGCTGGAGTTCACCCAGCAGCAGACGAATAAACGTGGTCTTCCCCACGCCGTTGTCGCCCACTATTCCCAGTTTCTCGTAACGTGCGAAAATGTAGTTGAAATCATCCAAGATCACATTCTGCTCAAACCGTTTGCTGACGTGATGAGCGGTAAAAATCTTGTTGCCGATATAGGTGGAATTCACGTTGAGCGTAACGTTTTTCTCCTCACGGAATCCTTGTGCGCGTTCTCGCAAGTCATAGAATGCGTCGATGCGGTATTGCGCCTTGTGCGCACGCGCCTGAGGCTGGCGTCTCATCCACTCCAGCTCGGTACGTAGAAGATTCCGGGCACGCTCGGTCTGAGCGTTCTGGGCGCTTATTCTCTCGGCACGTTTCTCGAGATAATAATTATAGTTGCCGTCATAGAAAAATGCTTTCTGCTGATGAATCTCCATGATGCGGTTGCAGATCTTGTCGAGAAAATAGCGGTCGTGCGTAACCATGAGCAGCGTGGTCCGGGATTTGGAGAGATAATTCTCGAGCCATTCAATCATGTCGATGTCGAGGTGGTTCGTGGGCTCGTCAAGGATAAGCACCTGCGGCTCATTGAGCAGGATTTTCGCCAGAGCCACCCGCTTGACCTGACCTCCGCTGAGTTGCGACACCGGTTGGTTGAAGTCGGTGATTTTCAGTTGAGTTAGAATCTGCTTGAACCGGTATTCATAGTCCCATGCGTGCGCATTGTCCATTGCCAGCGATGCCGCAGCCACCTCGTCGGCAGTGCCTCCGGCAAGCGCAGCCTCGTACTGACGGACAGCCTGACTCTGGGAATCGTTTCCCGTAAGGCACGAGTCAATGACAGTGGCACTGCCCTGCAGCGACGGCATCTGTGGCAGGTAGCCGATATTGAAATCGCCGTGCCAGAGGATGTTTCCGCTGTCGTAGCCCTCAGTTCCGTTAATGATGTTGAGCAGGGTGGTTTTCCCCGTTCCGTTCTTGGCGATAAGCCCCACCTTGTCGCCTTCGTTAAGGACAAAGGATATGTCCTGGAACAGGAAATCGGCCCCAAACGATTTAGTGAGATTTTCAACTTGCAGAACTACCGGCATAAACAGAAACGCGCTTTTTGTGGAGCCAAAGTTACGAATAAGCGAGCGAATTGGAAAGAAAAACTCGTTTTTGTTTTCAATGCCGAGCGGAAGTAACTTTAGCGTGAGCCAACGTTACGAATAAGCGAGTGCAGAACAAAATTAATTTATTCATTTTTTATGCCGGGCGGAAGTAACTTCGGCGGAACGCAGTGGAGCCAGAGTTACAAATAATCTTGGGAACAACCTTGATAAAATGAAGAAGAAACACTAACTTTGTAGTATTAACAAAAAAGAAAAAGTATGTTACGCCAACAGCTTATAGATAAGCACAAGAATCTTTTTTGGTACACGCCCGAAAAAGAAAAACAAAACATAAGCGACTCTCTTCTTGTTGAGCGGATTCTTAATGACGGTACTCTTGACGATTATAGGGAACTGATACATGTTTTCGGAAGCAAACGTGTTGCCGAAGTATTCTTCTCAGCAAAAGGGCGTCAGAAGCAAAACTATTACCCGGAGATATATCATTTTTTTTCACTTGTTTTGAAGAAATATGTTTAAGACTGTTTTAAATGATAAACAAATTGAGCTTCTTGATATTATGGCTCAATTTCGCAGAGAATACTATTTAGTTGGTGGGACTGCAATTGCACTATATATAGGTCATCGAAGGTCTATAGTTTTTGACATGTTTAAAAAAGCTTCTATAAATCACAGACGAAACCTTGACCGTATTACCAAAAGTCAATATCAGCATATCGTAACGCGGCGGGTTGAAGAACAGATGAACCTCATTGTCAACGATGTGAAAATCACATTCTTTCAGTATCCTTTCCCGATTGACGCTTCAGCTAAATTTGAGCAATACTTTCGTTTGCCACCCCTCATTCAATTGGCTGCAATGAAAGCGTATGCTCTTGGACGACGTTCTAAGTGGAAGGATTATGTTGATTTATTCTTTATTCTTCGCGATTATTACTCAATTAATAAGATTTGTTCTGTTGCGAACAAAATATATGGAGAATTGTTCTCAGAGAAGTTGTTTCGTTCACAACTATGCTATTTTGATGACATAGACTATACCGAAGAGGTGGAATATATTATTCCAAACCCTCCGACAAACGATGAAATCAAATGTAAATTAACTGAATTGGCATTGCAAGGAGTATGAATTCCCCCAATATTTAATTAACATGAAAAGGATAGTAACTATTTTGTTTGTTTTCTGGGCACTGATTGCCGGTGCGCAGAAGTTCGCCATCCTCAGCGATGTGCACGTAACACCCGGAAACGCCAACTCAGAGAAGCTGCGCGAAGCCGTTGCCGAGATTAATCAGAGCGATGCCGATGTGGTGCTCATGACCGGCGACCTCACCAATGAGGGCAGCGACGAGCAGCTACGCTACGTAAAGGACATCCTGGACGGAATCACCAAACCGCTCTACGTGATTCCCGGCAACCATGAGAACAACTGGAGTCAGAGCGCGTGCAAGAC
>JAGCVR010000217.1 GCA_017962285.1 Muribaculaceae bacterium
AGAAGCAGAGAAGGCCGATACGTCGCTTTCGGCTGAAGATCGCCCGATAGGCGGATTGGGTATTTTCCTCGTCAGAGAGTTGATGGATTCGATCAACTACGAGCGTTTCGAAGGGAAAAACATACTTACTCTGAGAAAATATTATAACAGCAAAAATCAGAATAACCAACAATGAAAACAAGTATTCAAGAACTGGAGAACAAGGTTATCGTTACACTCGAGGGCGAACTCGACACCACTGCCGCCATCGAGGTGGAACAGGCATTGCAGCATCTGTATAAAAGCGATGGTCGCGATGTGGTTATAGAATGTGAAAAACTGGAATATATAGCCTCGAGTGGACTCCGCATACTGCTGAGCATACTCAAGGGCACCAAGGCAAAAGGCGGCAATGTCATTCTCCGCAATGTGAACGATGACATCAGCAGCGTGTTCAAAATGACGGGTCTCATCAGTCTTTTCAACATGGAATAAAAACATGAAGCAATTCTGGAAAACATTGTGCGTTGCACTGCTGACAGTCCTGCCGGAATTACCTGCCACGTGCCTTGCGCAGGAAAAGAAGGACACCAATAATGTGCTGACGATTGAAGCGTCGATCGTGGCGCGCGGCGAGCTGCGTTACGGCGGTCTGCCTTCTGCCGATGGGGAACTCAAGGACAAGGCGCGTTTCGTGGTGGAACGTACCAGGGTGGGGGCGAACTACAAGCGCAAATGGCTTGAGGCAAAAGTGACTCTGCAGCAGGCAGGTGTGTGGGGCGATTCAAATACAAACTCACTGAGTATCTATGAGGCGTGGGGCAAACTCACCGCCAATAACGGGTTGTTCCTTTCAATAGGGCGCCAGGAACTGAGCTACGACGACGAGCGTATCATAGGCAGTGATGACTGGGTTATGGTTGCCGACTGCCACGACGTGCTGAAACTTGGTTATGAGGGTCACGGGCACAAGGCGCATTTTATCTTTGCCTACAACCAGACCAACGCAAACACGATGGGAGGCACCACCTACACGACCCAGGACGGAGAACAGCCCTATAAATCCATGATAACGGGATGGTATCACTACGATTTGCCGCACACTCCGCTGGGCGCTTCGTTGCTGTTCATGAACATGGCGATGCAAAGTCCGTATGAGGAGAATGCGAAAACCGAGTCACAGCAGCTGCTCGGAGGATTTGTCTCGTGGCAGCCCGACAGGTGGAACATAGAAGGTGCTTACTACAGGCAGATGGGTAAGGATGAATTCCACACTCCCATAGAGGCATGGATGGCAAGTGCAAAAGTGGAGTTTTCGCCAACCACTAAATGGACCATCAGCACAGGATATGACTACCTTAGCGGCGACCCTAACCCGGTGGTGCCAAAACTGGGAGAACTGGGGATGGCTCGACACGACAAAGTTCGTGGATTCAGCACCGTGTTCGGCTCGCATCACAAGTTCTACGGCGCAATGGATTTCTTCTATGTGGATGCTTACTACGGAGGCTACACCCCCGGTCTGCAGAACTTATATGCCAATTTCCAGTATTCACCAATCGATGCCCTTAAGCTTTCGGCAGGCTACCACTATTTTGCCACAGCCTCGAAAATCAGCAATGCATCCCGCTCGCTTGGGCATGAACTGGAACTCTCGGCATCTTACTACATCATAAAAGACGTGAAACTGAGCTTTGGATACTCTTATATGCACGGCACTTCCACTCTGGAACGTCTGCACCATGTGGCAGGAAAGAACAAGCTGAACTGGGCTTGGCTCGCAATCTCATTCAGCCCTAAGTTCCCGAAGATAAAGTGGTGATGCGTGAAAACCATTGCCGGGTGCCATGCTTTACATCGACGAAAACATAGAATCCATCAGCATTGAACAGGCGTTGGAGCAGGTATCGCCGCAGCGTCGGCTCGTCGCCATGCGTTACCGGCGTGAACAGGACCGGAAACTTAGTCTTGCGGTGTTCTTGCTGCTCAAGCGGGCTTTGCGGGAAGAGTACGGCATCACCGAAGTGCAGCCTTTCGTTTTCGGACCGAACGGCAAGCCGGAACTGCAGGGACTGCCAGGCATCCATTTCAACCTGAGCCACTGCGCCCATGCCGCTGCCTGTGTCGTGGGCGACACCCCCGTGGGTGTGGATGTGGAATCCATCATGCCGCTCGACGATGCGCTGATGGCCCGTACCATGAGCCTTGACGAGCAGCGACTTATAGCCGCAGCGCCTCACCCCGAAGTTGAATTCACACGGCTCTGGACCATGAAGGAGAGTCTGCTCAAACTCATCGGCGAGGGTCTTACCGATGATTTGCCCGCAGTGCTACATGATGCGCACCTCTACCGGTTCAGCACCACCATCCGCAGCCGGTATGTCTGCACCACCTGCCAAATGGCTTCCACAAACCAGCAACTATATGTGAAATAATTAAGTTAGATTAAACACGAGGGGAATATGAGTTGTAACTGGGATTTTGTGCAATATGTTGCTGACCAATGTGCCGGGGCGGGGGAGATAATGACCAAGAAGATGTTTGGTGATTACGGTATCTACTGCGACGGCAAACTGTTCGGCTTTATTTGTGACGACTGTCTTTACCTGAAGCGCACCGATGCCGTAGCGGCGTTGCTGCGGAGCATTGACTTGCGTCAGCCATACGATGGGGCAAAAGATTATTTCTATATTGCCGATGTTGACGACTGCGACTATTTGTCGGCGCTTGTGGCAGCCACCTGCCGCGCCCTTCCCGAGCCAAAACTGAAAAAGAACCGGAGTCATTAAGGAAAAGTTAAAGCATCTTGTGTGAAGTGAAGCGGCTTCGGAATGCCCAGAGGGGCAGATAGTGAAGAAAAACGATTGCGTATTCAATTAAAAATCTTAACTTTGCAAAAAAATAACCAATGAATTTTCAAGACATACAATAACATGAAAAAAATTATTTTAGTTTTATTCGCATTCTTTGCGCTGCAGTCGTCGGCTCAGGGGACACTTGGCTCTGATCCATTTGCGGTGAACGCAAGTGATGCCCAGGTGAAAGATATAGGAGGCGTGTTCACGAATATGTATCAATGGGCTGTTGAGGACCCGCAGACGCATAAGATTGACACGGTCTATACAACCGAGCAGTTCATCCTGTGGCAAAAAGACGGTGACATAGAGGAGCAGGCGGAGCGTATTCGCGCAAGAGCGCCAAAGGTGGGCACAAAACGCAAGGTGGGTTCCACTGGCCGCACCGGTTCTCTCATGGCTGGCTGGATTGCCGAGTATGAGTATAACGTTTTTGTTTATAACTATCCCTCGGTTGACGCCGGCGGCAATGCTGTGACACTCTCTTCCATAGCTGCGTGTCCCACCAAGAAAGGGACGAGCGAGGTGCGGGACGTGATTATTGGAACACACATCACCATCACCAAGAACGATGAATGTCCGTCTCACAGCACAAAAGGCTTTGAAAGCACTGACTGGGGTATGCTCTTTTCGTTTGCCGGAGGTCCAAAGTTGAAATTGGGCTGGATAACAAATCTCATCGCCGGTGTTCTTACACCCGTATTTACACCCATTGGCGTGATCTGGGCCACAGTAGGCATCAGCACAGCCGCCGCATCTGCCGACCCGGCACAGAACTACAACCTCGTTATCATGCCCGACTATGAGGGCTATGGCGAGACGGTCGGCAGAGCGCATCCGTATCTGTATCAGGAACTTACGGCTCGCCAATGCGTGGATGCCACGCTCTATGGCATTGAACTGTACAAGAACGATGCCGGTCTGAAGGATATCCGCCACAATCTTCGCAGCGACTATCGCACCTTGAGCTGCGGCTATTCGCAGGGCGGTTCGGTCGCATTGGCTTGCCACCGCTTCATCGAGCAAAACGGACTTGAGAAAACCCTCCATTTCTCGGGTTCCGCCTGCGGCGACGGCCCTTAC
>JAGCVR010000218.1 GCA_017962285.1 Muribaculaceae bacterium
GAGATGGGCGTTGGCATCTATGGCATCCAGGCCACAGCAGAATACAATTTTGGGAAAGATGCCGCCAGTCTCACCGCCAACGAAGCCGCGTTGATTGCGGCATCACTGCCCAACCCACGGAAACGCAACTCAGCCCAACCCACACCATATATGAAGAAACGTCAGCGACAAATCGTGAAACTGATGGGAAAGATAGAAGACTGTGGTATGGGAGTGAGATGAACGCTTGTTAACATATTTTTGCTTAATGTCCTTAAACCCGACATATATTTTAAAGTCAAAACCACAAAGAAATTTATTAACCCGTCGCGCAGCCGGCAACGGCTCGGGACACAAAATTTTGAAACAATGAGAACTATCAGAAACTGGACGATGAGCTTAATGCTCATAGGTTGCCTCTCAATGGCAATCTCGGCTTCCGCACAAATGCGGAGCCGCGGCAACAACACCAACGGAGGGCGCACGGTAACGACCTCGAGGCAAGCCGATTCGCGCCAAGTTTCTAACAAACCGGCAGCCAGCACAACCGAAAGGTCGTCGCGGTCTTCCACCGCAGCTACCGTAACCAATACTCAAATGAGCAGCCGCAGCACATCGACGAGCGGTTCTTCGGTGAGCAGCAACCGCAACACTTCGGTTTCTAACCGAGAGACTGGCACTTCGCGCGGCAGCGGCATTTCCACAAGCAGGAGCACGAATTCTTCTGCAAGCAACAGCAGCAGCTCAAATTCCTAAACGAGAAAAACCACCCTCAACCGGATCACTGTCACTGCTGAGAACAACTCAGTGAGCAACCAGAACTCGAACAGCGGCGCCATCAGCACCAGCCGAAACACAAATTCCTCGGTCAGCAACGAGTCGCGTTCCGGGAGCCTGGGAACCTCGGTGAACCGCAGCACCGGAAGCTCCAGCTCCAACTCCGGCAATGTGGGAACAACCGTGAACCGCAGCACCGGAAGTTCCAGCTCCAACTCCGGCAATGTGGGAACAACTGTTAACCGCAGTACTGGAAGTTCCAGCACCAGCTCGGCAATGAGCAACCACACTGGCAGCACGGTGAACAACGGACGCAGCACCACAACCGTAAACCGCAACGATAACGGCGGCTCGGCTTCGAGCTCCACCCTGAATCGCTCCGGCAATGTGGGAACTGTCATCGACCGCCGCGGCAACTCTGGAAACAATGGCGAAGGCACCAACTACCGTCGTCCGGGCGACAATGGCTCCGACAATCGTGGCGGAAGCAACCGTGGCGGAGGCGATTACAATCCCGCCAACAATCCACCACAACCCTATGGCGGCTATAGCAACAAGCGCGATTTCGACCACCGCAACACGGTGATTCACGACAGCTACCGCCGCGGTGTATGGGACCGCCACGTGGCACCTCCGGTTCGTCCTTACCGTCCTCGCCAAATTCACATCTATCACCCTGTTCGTCCAGTGGGATGGCGTCCAATCACCGGAATACCCATCATCGACGGAATCCTGGGACTGACGTTTGGCATCAACTACAGCACTTCGCTGTCCTACCTCTACAACAACGGGTACTACATCGATGGATTCTACGACAACGTGATCTATCTGCGCGACGTGCAACTGTTTGGATTCTACTGGCCCGACGTGATGATGCAATACGACGACTACAACAACCTGAGCTATGTGCAGTTCATCTACTCCACCCCTTATGCCGACCGTGTTCGGCTGCGCAGAATCTACCGCAACCTGTGCAACACCTATGGTTCGCCAGTAGCTTTCCGCGACGATGAAATCAGCCAAATCTCCTGGTATGGAGGCAACGGTGTGGGATACGTCACACTGAGATATGCACGCCACGACGGACGCTATTTCACCACCATCTCCTACGGATACTGATCACACACTGTAAATACGATTGAATAACCCGAAGGGTGCGCCAAACTGAATTGGTGCACCCTTCTTTATTTTACCAGCGCGTCAGAGAATACTCACGCCAGCGGCGTGAAGCTATGTTAAACCCTACGTTGCCGCTGCCTTCGGTAGCGGTTACGTAGGGACAGAAGCTCACCCAAGAACTCCCGACCCCGAGGGGGTCGCGCTGCCGGTATCGGAATCATCACAACGGCACATCTCCGAAGTGCCTCCTGACTTATGCCATTCTTATCACACAGTACGGTCACGGCAAGCCGTGCCTCGCACAATGTGTTAAGCACATCACCAAGTCTCCGACTTGCCTGCGCCTCCAGCCTATCTCCACGAGCGAAGCTCGTTTACTTCAACTTTAACTTCAACTTTAACTTCCTCGGGCTCTGCCCGATTACTTCCTGCGCGCAGCGCATTAATCCAATTATTAATTGCAATTTGGCATTTTTTTATTATCTTTGCTTTTCAGATACTGAATTGAAAACTTTTAAACTTTACATGATATGAACATTTCTGTGGTAGGAACAAGTTATGTGGGACTTGTATCGGCTGCATGTTTTGCCGAATTGGGCGCGAATGTGCTTTGTGTTGACAGCGATTCCCGACGCATCGGAACTCTGCTTTATGGTGGCATCCCCATCTATGAACCGGGACTTGAGCCTCTTGTGAAACGTAATGTGGGAGATGGCAGACTGCGTTTTTCCACAAACATGGCGGAAGCCTATGCGGATTCCGACATAATTTTCTGCGCCGTGGAGACCCCGCCAGCCGAGGACGGCAGCACCGACCTGAGCCAGGTGCTGAATCTTGCCAAGGCCTTCGGTTCTCAAATCACACGCCCATCCACATTCATCATCCGTTCCACAGTGCCGGTGGGAACAGCGAAGAAAGTGATGGAAATCATCGAAGACGAACTCGCCAAACGCGGTGAGAAAATTCAGTTCGACGTGGTGAGCAACCCCGATTTCCTGCAGGAAGGAACCGCAATCAAAGACTTCATGTCGCCCGACAGAATCATCATAGGCATTGAGTCGAAACGGGCAAAGAAAGTGATGGCGGAAATATTCTTCCCCCTTAAATCGAACAATTTCCCCATCATCTACACCGACAGCAACACCGCCGAGATGATTAAGTACGCATCCACATCCATGCTCGCCACACGCGTGAGTTTCATGAACGAAATTGCCAATCTGTGCGAACTCGTGGGTGCCGACGTGAACATTGTCCGCCGCGGTGTGGGAACCGACAGCCGCATCGGCTCCAAATACATTTACCCGGGATGCGGCTATGGCGGCACCTGCTTCCCCAAGGACATAAAGGACCTGCTCAAACTGGCTCACGGGCACGATTTCTCCATGGAAGTGCTGAGTGCAGTGGATGACGTGAACATACGCCAGAAACATATTCTGTTCAACAAACTTTCGAACTTCTACAATGGAGACCTTGAGGGGAAAACCGTCACCCTGTGGGGTTTGTCGTTCAAGCCTGAGACGTCCGACATGCGCGAGGCTCCATCGCTCATCACCTAAGACCTGCTCACCAAGGCCGGCTGCAAGGTGCGTGTCTTCGACCCGGTTGCAATGAACGAATGCCGGCGCAGATGGAACCAGGTCTATTGCGCCACCGACATGTACGATGCCCTCAAGGACAGCGACGCACTGCTGCTCCTTACCGAATGGCGCCAGTTCCGCCTGCCTCACTGGGACCGTGTGAAGGCTCTGCTGAAAACACCTCTTGTGATTGATGGCAGAAACATCTATAACCCCCAGATGATGAAGGAACTCGGTTTCCACTACCACTGCATTGGGGTTTAAGTTTTCTTCGTTCAAAATCCCGTTTCTGTCTATGACACTCTGGAGAAGGAACAATGTAAAGACAGCCGTTCGCTGCGCGCTTTTTGTCATGTGCGCTTTGCTTATCTCATGCGGCAAACACTGCAAATTCGAGAAAGAAGCAAGGCAAAAGGCCGCAGAAGCCGTGGAAGTGCTTCTGGAGGTTGACAGGACCGACACCCTGGCTCTGCAACGCGCCATTCTCGATGCCGAAACCATTGCGGCTGGATATGCCCAAATCGACGATTCGCTGGCAGTGCTTGCTTTCCAGGATGAGTTCCGAAAGATACTCAGTGAAAAGGACACCATATTAGCAAACGAAATATTCAGAGATAAATGAAAAAATCTGTTCACTTCATTATCATAGCGTTTTTGCTTCCTGTTTTCCTCACAGGGTGCAAAAGTGAGATGGCAAAGAATGCCGAAGCGCTGGCTCAGGAGTTCGTCGGCGCATGGAGCAGCAACGATACCGCCGCAGTGCGCAACACCGTTGCCCGCCTCAACAATTACTGCGACTCGGTGCAAATCAACGACATCGACTTTGTGCATGAAACTTTCGTGAACAATGTCCGCGATTTACTTGCCGACAGCCTGCAAGAGCACATGAACGTGCTTCTCTCGGCTGAGTTTCTGCAAAAGGGAAAAGACGACTTCTGCCTCAGTGTGGCAGGACGAATCGTGAACAATCTGCTCACCGGCACCTACGCCCGCGACAGGGCTCTCAAAGAAATCAGAAGTGCCACCGACGCACTGCAAATGGTGAGCGACGAAAGCGCCAAACGACAATTCCGGGCTGCCATCGACCACATCACAAGCAGACTGCCTGTTCACGACCAGATGGTGGTGTACTCCCGCTCTTCTTCGCCGGAGAAGCTTGGCCGTGATCTTCGCGTCGACCTGAACAAGCCAGGAGCCGACACCGCCCTCATCAACCGTCAGGCAAAAGAACTGAAAGAGATTTACAGCGAAAGCGATTACTCCCTCTACTGGAAAAACTTCAACAAATAACAACTCTATTTTGACATCATCATGAAAAGTTTTGATGAGTATCTCCATATCATAAACGGTGCCATCGCCGGTCTGGAATATCCAGCATCGCCCGCAAATCTCTACGAACCCATAAAATACACCATGTCGCTTGGCGGCAAACGGCTCCGACCGGTTCTCACCCTCATGACATGCGAAGCTATGGGGGGCGACATCAAAAAAGCATTGAATCCGGCACTGGCGGTGGAAATGTTGCACAATTCCACTCTGCTTCACGACGATGTGATGGATAATGCCGACGTGCGTCGTGGAAAGCCCACAGTTCACCGCAAATGGAACGAAAACGTGGCGATACAGGGCGGCGACGCCATGCTCGCCATCGCCTCGGGTATGGCAACCCGCGTTGACAGCGACATTCTTCCCGAAGTGCTCGGCATATTCTCCAAGACCGCGCTTGAAATCTTTGAGGGGCAGCAATTCGACATGGACTTTGAGGAAAGAGACGATGTATCGGTCAGCGAATACATTGACATGATTCGGCTCAAGACCTCCGTCCTGCTTGGGTGCGCCATGAAAATTGGCGCCTTGGCGGCACACGCATCAGCAGCCGACTGCGATGCCATGTATCATGTGGGCGAAAGCATGGGGCTGGCGTTCCAGCTTCAGGACGACTTCCTCGATGTGTGGGGCAATGAGGCGACTTTCGGCAAAGAAATCGGAGGCGACATAATGAACAACAAGAAGACGTTCCTGCTGACAAGCGCCCTCAATATGGCGCGGGGCAAAGATGCCGAAGAACTGCATCATTGGCTGGATGCCGCAAATGCTTCAAGACAGCAGAAAGTTGATGCCGTGACCAATATTTACGAGCGTCTTGGCATAAAGAGTCTTGCCCGCGACGAGATTGATAGATACAGCACCCAGGCCAAGCAGCTGTTGCGCGGAACAAACATCGATGCCCCGTCTCGGGAGACATTCGAGAATCTTATCGACAAACTCACTACCAGAAGCGAATAACCGCAATTCTCACACCAGAATCATGAACGTGGTGGACAGCCATAGTCATTTGTATTGCGATGCCTTCGATGCCGATCGGGCGCAGACCGTGAAGCGTGCCCAGGAAGCGGGTGTGATACATGTGGTGCTTCCCAACGAGAACCGGGCGTCGTTGCCTCTGCTTCATGACATGAAGCGGCAATTTCCAGGTTTTGTGTCCCTCTCCATAGGACTACATCCCGAAGAGATTCACGACGATTATCAGCAGGAACTCAACATCTTGAGAGCAGAACTTGAAAACAATCGCCAGGATTATGTGGCGGTGGGCGAAGTGGGTATTGACCTCTACTGGGACAAGACTTTCAGAACGGAGCAGATGGACGCCCTTGAGCAGCAGCTCAACTGGTGCCTGCAGTACAGCCTGCCATTCATCATCCACTGCCGCGACGCAATGGATGAGATTGTGGAAGTGATGGAGAAGTTCCGCGACACGTCACTGCACGGCGTGTTTCACAGTTTCACCGGTACGCCCGCCGACGTGGCACGGCTCCGGCAAATCGGCGACTTCTATTTCGGGGTGAATGGGATAGTAACTTTCAAAAAAAGTTCTGTAAAAGAAATACTTCCACACGTGGGGCTGGAACGGCTTCTCGTTGAAACCGACTCACCCTATCTGGCACCGGTTCCCCATCGCGGGAAGCGCAACGAGAGCGCGTTTGTGGTGGAAGTGGTGAAATTCGTCGCCAAAGAAATGGTGCTGGAAACAGATGTGGTGGCTCACGCCACCACACAAAACGCAAAAAATCTTTTCGGACTAAAAGTGTAATCCGCGTATCTTTATCTTACGCCTTTTCCTTCGGCAGTTTGGTTATAAGAAAGAACATATAACTCCAAGCTACCGAGAGAAGCACTATTGCAGCCACCTGAGTGTGGAACGAGTCGGTGACAAAACCTATTATCGAGGGTATCACCGCACCGCCACAGATTCCTGCCACAAGCAGCGCCGAAACCTCGTTGGCTTTCTCCGGCACACGTTTCCTGGAAAGGCCGAATATTATCGAGAACAGATTGGCATAGCCCAACCCGAATATCGCCACACATATTAATATATAGACAAGATTGCTTCCGGCAAGCATCAGGAGCAGACCTGCCATTGCCACAACCACGCTGCCCACATAGAACAACTTTTCCGAGAACTTCAGCATCAGCACGCCACCGGCAAAAGCTCCCACCGTGCGGGCAAGGAAATAGACGCTGTTGCCCAGGTCGGCCTTGTTAAGCGCAAGCCCGCAACGCTCCTGAAGAAATTTCGGGAAGGTCATGTTCATGCCCACATCCACGCCCACGAGCACAAGTATGCCAATGAAATAAAGCAGTATCACCTTATCTTTCAACAAATCGAATGTGGGACGGAACGACACTTTCGCCGCCTCCACCTTCCGCTCCTCAATGGGCGCGAAATAAAGCCATATCAGAGCCAGCAATGACAGCACGGCATAAATGGGGAATATGAGTTTCCACCCGAACACGAGTCCTGCCGCCCATGAAACGATGATCGGGCCCAGGAACGAACAGATGGCCTTTATGAACTGCCCCAGCGTGAGTGTGCCTGTGAGTTTCTGTTCACTCACCACATCAGTCACGAGCGGATTCATCGACACTTGCAGGATAGTGTTCCCGATTCCCACAAGCGTGAATGCGACCAGCATTGAACCAAACGAATACGATATCAATGGCACCGCCATAGCCACCACGTGGCAGAGGAAACTCGCCAGCACGGTGTTTTTCCTGCCAATGCGGTTCATCAGCATTCCTGTGGGGATAGCGAGTATCAGGAACCACAAGAAACACGACATTGAAATCAGATTCACCATCGAATCCGAAAGCGTGAAATCTTCCTTCACATGATTCACCGCCATACCAATGATGTCCACGAATCCCATTATGAAGAACCCGAACATCACCGGCAACAGCACAACAAGTGCATTTTTCCTGTTATTCATAGTTTATTTAAAATTAATTATCCTCAAAACCAATCACTTTCATGAAACGTGGGTGAGTTTCTCTATCGCCTCTATCATGATGTGAATAACCTTGATGTGAATTTCCTGAATGCGGTCACTGAATTGTGTGCGTGGTGCCTGAATAGCCACATCGGCAAGCAGCGCAAGGCGATTCTCTCCCATCGAAGTCAATGCCACTACCTTCATTCCTTTCTCATGTGCCGCATTTGCGGCGCGAATCACATTCTCAGAGTTTCCGCTGGTACTGATGGCAAGCAGCACATCCCCCTTGCAGCCAACCCCCTCGATATAGCGGGCAAACACCTCTTCGAAAGAGAAATCGTTGGCAGTGCACGTTATAACGGCAGGGTCATTGATGGCTATGCCGGGCAGCGAACGGCGGTCGCGACGGAAACGTCCCGTAAGTTCCTCTGCAAAATGAGTGGCATCGCACAAAGAGCCGCCATTGCCGCACGAAATGACTTTGCCACCGGAATTGAGCGACTCAGCCATAATCCTGGCTGCAGAGAGAATCTTTTCCACAGATTGTTCGTTCTGTAAAAACTCCTTAAGCACATCTTGTGTCTCCGTCAGGCTATTCCTTATCAAATCTTCCATAAGTCGGGTTTTTAATACGTTAATATTGTCAAAAAAATTATTCTTCTAATTCACCGATTTCCTGATTCTGAGCGAGGAAAAAATATTCTTATAAATGAACTCGGTAGCCCCCAGATGGGTCTCTATGTAGTTACGGCTCATCTGTCCGCTTCGACGCAGCAAGTCTGGTTTTTCCTGCAATTTGTTCATAACGGCAGCGAAATCTTCGGCACTTTTCACTTCGAATGCCCCGCCACACGCAATCAGGTCTTTCGCCTCTTGAAATTTCTCGTGCTTCGGACCGAAAATCACGGGTATTCCATACACGGCAGCTTCATTCACATTGTGAATACCCGAGCCGAATCCACCACCCACATAGGCTACCTGACCATAGCGGTAGATCGACGACAGGATTCCGAAACAATCAATTATAAGGCAATCCACTTCTGCCGCCTCCGATTCCGGGGTCATGGTGTAGAGCGAAGTGGGGCGCTTCATGCGAGCCTTAATGGCGTTCAGACGCTCATTGTTGAACTCATGAGGCGCTATTATCAGCTTCACTTCGGGATGCGTGTTGAAATACGGTATCACTATATCCTCGTCGGGTTGCCACGAACTGCCCATCACCAATGTCAATGGAGATTTTTCGGTCATGTGTTCTATTGCCGGGAACTCCTTGGCATTTTCCCGAACTTTCGCCACTGTATCGAAACGGGTGTCGCCGGAAATCTCCACATTCTCCACACCGATTTTCCGCAACAGCGCACGAGACTCCTCGTTCTGGACAAAGATTGTGGTATAGCACCGCAGCATATCTGCGAACATACGTCCCCACGGACGGAAAAACACCTGACCTGGCCGGAATATCGCCGAAATGATATAAGTGGGGATTTCCCTGCGCTTCAACTCCTGAAGATAGTTTCCCCAGAATTCGTATTTAATGAATATCGCCATCTTCAGTCGCACCAGCGAAAGAAAACGTGCCACATTCTGCGGGGTGTCGAATGGCAGATACACCACCACATCGGCGTTGCTGTACCCTTTTCGCACCTCATAACCCGATGGCGAGAAAAACGAGAGCAATATCTTTGCTTCGGGGTAATCGACCTTGATTTTCTCAATCAGCGGTCGCCCCTGCTCAAACTCACCAAGCGATGACGCATGAAACCAGATATATTCCTTTTCTGTATCGATATTCTCCTCAAGTGTCTTGAATGTCTCGGCTTGACCGCGCAGCATCTTTTTCGCTTTGGCTTTATAGACCGAAGCAATTTTCACCCCGAGTGCGTAGGCCTTTATCCCTATGTTGTAGAATGGATTCATCTCTCTAATATATTGAACGTAACTTTGGCATCGCAATCATCCCGTCACGATTCTTTCTGTTACGCCAAATGTCGTTATTAATATAAAATCTCACGCCAATCTGCTGCCAGAACCCGAACATCTTGTCTGTAACATGAGCCGACAGAGATGCCGTGACATCAACAAACTCCGTGTTTACAACATGTGCAATGACATCCGTGCGGCTGTAAATCTTATATCGGTAATATGGGTCGCCAAGATTCAGTTCACACCCGAACTGCTCGTAGAGCGGAAACAGATCTTTCCCGGCAAAAAATGTCTCCCGCGCTTCAATCCACCGGTAACGGCAACGTGCATCAGCGACAAATCCCGCCGGAGTCTGCCATTTTCCCTGGGCACGGTTGCGTTCAAGCTGGATAATCGGTCCCAAACGGAATGCCAATGTATCAAGCCCGGTGCGTTTCGTGAAATCCAGTCCCACCATTGGATTTATCGTGGCATCATCGTTCACGCTCTCGCCTTCGGGTGCGTTTTTCCGTTTTGCCAGGTGATTGTACTGCACATGTCCGCCAATGGTAAACAGCGCCCCGATGTGATAGGACGAGTTGAATCCCACCACAAACGCCTCGCGACGCGTCTCACTTTGCAGCTGGCGCCAGTCGAGCATCAGTTCACTGTATCCGCTGCGCGTTGTTTTCTGCGCCAGCAAGCCTCGTATCACCGGCTGATGATAGGCGAGCGAATCGCTCCACAGGTATTTGGGAACATCGCTCAGCAAGACGGTGCGTGGAATAAAGACCATCGACAGGCGCCAACCGTTTTGCGCATAACGATACTGGAA
>JAGCVR010000219.1 GCA_017962285.1 Muribaculaceae bacterium
AGTATTCCACAAGTTCCTTTTCGGGTCTGAAGCCCCAGGTGACGCCCACAGAATCAACACAGGCGCGGCGGGCGGTCTCCATGTCCACTCCAGAATCGCCCACGTAGAGCACCTCCGATTTGGGCACTTTGGCAGCCGCCAGGATGTTGAACACCACGCTGGGGTCGGGTTTCACGTTGATGCAGTCTTTCTGCCCCTCAATGGCTACAAACCTAATGTCGCCGAAGAAGTGATTAATAATGGAGTCAACCGCCTGCTGATACTTGTTCGATGCCACTGCCACTTTCACGTTCTGTTCCTGCAAGGTGAGAAGAAGGTCCTCTATGCCGTCGTAAGGCTTGGTGAAATCGGTGCAGTGCTCATCGTAATAGGTCTTGAAATCCTTCAGCAGTTTTTCCACCATTTCGGTGTTCCTGTATTCTTCGGGAAGGGCACGATGAATCAGCCTGCGCACGCCGTTTCCCACAAAGAACCGGTAGGCAGCCATTGTATGTGTGGCGAAACCGTTTTTCTCGAGGGCATAGTTGGCGGCATAACCCAGATCCTCAATAGTATTGAGCAGCGTGCCGTCGAGGTCGAAGATTACAAGTTTTTTCATTTCTTTTTAGAATTGGTTTTCGATAATGTCGGAAAGAACTTCGCTCATTTCAAGTCCGGCGCAACGCACCTGCTGGGGGATGAAACTGGTGACCGTCATTCCCGGCGTGGTGTTGATTTCAAGCATGTTGATGACCGGAGCATTGTTCTCATCACGGGTAATTATGTAATCGATGCGGATAATACCGTTGCAGTCAAGAATGTCGTAGATGCGAGAGGTCTCTTGCTGGAGTTTCCGGGTGAGTTCGGGGGAGATGCGGGCGGGTGTGATTTCCTGCACCTGACCGTTGTACTTGGCGTCGTAATCGAAGAACTCATTGTCGGAGACTACTTCGGTAACCGGCAGAAGCACGGTTTTCTGCCTGGTCTTGTAGCAGCCCACCGTTACTTCGGTGCCGTCGAGGAAGCGTTCAATCATCACACTGTCGCCTTGTGCGAAAGCATGAGCCAGGGCCTGTGCCAGTTCACTTGTCTTCTTAACCTTGGTCACTCCGAAACTTGAACCCTCGGCAACCGGTTTCACGAAGCAGGGCATTCCGAGCCGTTTCTCAATCTCCTCGGGTGTAAATTTGTCGTCTTCGCCTTTGCGGAGCAGAATGCTGTCGGCAACCCTGACGCCGAAAGCGCGCAGGAAATTGTTGAGTGCGAACTTGTCGAATGTGAGGGCTTCAACCAGCACACTGCTTGTGGAGTAGGGTATGTGGAGAAGATCCAGATATCCCTGGAGTATTCCATTCTCGCCGGGAGTGCCGTGAATCGTGATATAGGCATAGTCAAAAACGACTTTTTCTCCATTATGAACGAATGAGAAATCGTTCTTGTCGATTTCCGGTTTTGTTCCATCGGGCAGATTCACGTGCCAGTCACCGGTGCTGATTTCCGCAACAAAGGCATTGTATCTTTTATGGTCGAACGATTCGTAGATACCTTGCGCCGAGCGCAGTGAAACGTCGTGCTCGGAAGAATCACCTCCGCACACTATCGCTATGTTTTTTTTCTTACAGTCCATAATTTTAAGAACTCGCTATTAAATTTATTAATGCAAATTTACTCAGTTTTTCCGAATTCTATATAAATTTGTAACAAAAATTGAATTGAATATGGACAGTAAGGAATTATATGAGATTTACATGCGATGCGGTGAAATAACCACCGACAGTCGCAACTGCCCCCAAGGCAGCATGTTTATGGCCCTGAAAGGTGGGAGTTTCGACGGCAACAGATTTGCCGTTGACGCCTTTGAAAAAGGCTGCTCCGTGGCTGTGGTGGACAATGCCGACGTGCTGGATGAATTTTCTGCACTAAGGAATGACAGCCCATCGAGATGGGATGACAAGCAGATGGTGCTTGTCCCCGACACATTGCGGGCTTATAAAGATTTGGCGCGCGAGCATCGTCGCCGGTTCAATATTCCTGTGCTGGGAATAACAGGCACTAATGGCAAGACCACCACCAAGGAACTTATTGCTGCAGTGCTTCGGCAGAAGTATAACGTGATGGCCACCGAAGGGAATTTCAATAACGACGTGGGGGTGCCAAAAACACTGTTCCGCCTTGATGACTCTCATGAAATAGCTGTGGTGGAAATGGGTGCAAGCCATCCGGGCGACATTAAAACCCTTGCGGAGACTGCCGAACCCACGTGCGGACTTATCACAAACGTGGGCAAGGCTCATCTGCTGGGATTTGGTTCGTTCGAGGGTGTGATTAAGACCAAGGGTGAACTGTATGAAAATCTGGCAACCCGTGCCGGCAGTACAATATTTGTGGACGCCGGCAACGAGCATCTGATGAATATTCTGCCACAGGACTTGAATATAGTCCGCTATGGGAAGCACGGCGAAGCGGAACATCTCCGAGTGGCAGGCGAGGCGGTGAGCTGCGAACCCTTTCTGGAATTACGCTGGAAAGACAATGAAAGCGCAAATCCGGAGTGGCACACAGTGCAAACTCATTTAATCGGAGCGTATAACCTTACAAACGCGCTTGCGGCAGTGGCTGTGGGGCTCTTCTTCGGTGTTCCTGAGGAAGCGATCTCGCAGGCAATAGCGGGTTATGAACCTCACAACAACCGCTCTCAATGTTTGGAGAC
>JAGCVR010000220.1 GCA_017962285.1 Muribaculaceae bacterium
CACCTCGCCATATCCAAAGACTGCTCCATCAACTTCCATTTCCGAGCCGACCGAATCGACCGCATCAACGGAGTCAACGGAGTCAAACCCGTAAGAATCATCGACTATAAAACTGGTTCAGACGAGACGTCATTCAAAAGCATTGAACAACTCTTCGATGTGAATACTAACCGGCGCAAAGCTATTCTCCAACTATTCCTCTACAGCAACGCATATCTGCAACTCAATCCCGAGTGCGAAGCCGTTCAGCCAATGATTTTCTCGCTCAAAAAAAAGAAATTTGAAGTTTATAATTTATCAGATAAAAAACAGGTTAAAATTACAAAAGACGACGATCTGAACCAGGAATTCCTTGATAATATGGGAAAGCACCTCAAGCAGATGAGAGATGCCGATTTCCACCAGACAAAGGACAAGGAGGAGAAACTCTGTAAGTATTGCCGTTTCGCCGAAATCTGCCACAAATAAAACCCTCGACACATGAAATCACAGAACCACACTCCATACTTGAAGATAGCATCAAGAATCCTTTTACTGATTCTTATCGTGGGAATTGCTGTGCGCATTGTCTTGGCGATTATTTCCCCAGCCGATGCAGGTCTTACTTTCATGAATGTGGTTCGCGCAATAGGTATCGGGCTGGTGAACGACCTTTGTTTTGCCATTATCGCGCTCCTGCCATTTGCCGTTTTGTGTCTGGGATTTGTCAATGCCAAATATGAGAAACCCTGGGGCTGGATTATCTGGTGTTTTCTACTGCTGTGCGTGATTTATGTGTTTTTCTTCCACAGTGTCTTTCATGATTACGGTGGCGGAGCGCCACTGGTGGCACAGATATTCTTCGGCTACAAGTTTGTGAGTTTCTCCATCAGGTTCCTGCTGCCGAAGACAAGGCAGATGTGGCGGAAAATCACCGTATGGCTCATGTCGGCGACCTATGTTTTCTGCATCCTGTTCAACGCTGTGGGTGAATATCTGTTTTGGGATGAGTTTGGCGTTCGCTACAATTTCATTGCCGTTGACTATCTCATATATACCAACGAAGTTGTGGGGAACATCATTGAATCATATTCGGTGGTGCCGCTGATGTGCTTTATCATTGCTTTGTCGGCAGTCCTGTTATGGCTGGGGGCAAAAGGCATAAGACTTAACGGCAGCGAGGAGTTCCGCCCCAAGGCCTGGCTCACGCTGGCTTGCTGCTATGCCCTGGCTTTAATCCTCTCCTGCATAATCATTGAATTTTGCCACACCAGGCTAACGTCGGCAAACTCCTACGTTACTCAACTGCAGTCGAATGGCGGCTACGACTTCCTAAAGGCATTCCAGAGCAACGAACTCGACTACACCAAGTTCTATCCCATGCTGCCAGATGACGAGTGTGAACAAGCCTACAAAGACGCTCTTTCTCTCCCCGACTCAATCCAGACGGATTCCACAAGGCAGTTGTCGGCAAAGAACATCGTCCTCATCTCCGTGGAAAGCTTAAGCGCATCCTATCTGTCGCGATATGGCGGCAAGGATAACCTCACTCCATGTCTCGACACTCTGTGCAACAACAGCCTGGTTTTCGACAGCCTTTATGCTGTGGGAAACAGAACCGTCAGGGGGCTCGAAGCATTGTCGATTTGTCAGCCGCCTACAGCTGGAGAAAGCATCGTCAAGCGGCCCGACAACACACGGCTGTCGCTCTCGGTGGGAAACCTCCTTCGCAGCCATGGATACACTGTCCAGTATGTTTATGGCGGCGACAGTTATTTCGACAACATGGGCGACTACTTCTCACATAATGGATACGATGTGATCGACAAAAAGGATTTCTCGGCACAGGAAATCACTTTCTCAAACATCTGGGGAGTATGCGACGAGGATGCCTACAACAAGTCGCTGACTGTCCTCGACGAGAATTTCAAGAAAGGAAAACCGTTCTTCACTCACATCATGACCGTGAGCAACCATCGCCCGTTCACATACCCCGAAGGCAAAATCACCATGCCGCAAGGTAACTACAAAAGTCGCGAAGCGGGAATTAAATACACCGATTTCGCCATCGGCGACTTCTTAAGCAAAGCACGGCAGAAACCCTGGTTCGGCAGCACCGTGTTCATCATCATCGCCGACCACTGCGCTTCCAGCGCCGGCAAGACTTCGGTACCGGTCTATAACTATCACATCCCCTGCATAATTTATGCGCCATCGCTGATTGAACCGGAAGCAGTGCGGAAAGTTTGCTCTCAGATTGATGTCATCCCCACAGTCCTTACCATGATGGGATTCAGAAATCTGCCGCCATTCTCAGAACAGGATATCCTGAAGCCGTCGTACCGCCAACGCGCTTTCATGGCGACGTATCAGGACCTCGGCTACTACGAGGATGGCATCCTGACCGTGATGTCGCCAGTGAAACGTGTGGCACAATTCACCGTTACACACAACCCCGACGGCACTACCTCCGAAACCCCGCTTACAAAGCCAAGGGCTGACCTCGTGAAACGCGCCCAGGCTTTTTATCAGACCGCAAACACAACGCGCCATGAATAAGCGGACCTCATTTCTGGCAGCAACCATCTGCATGGCTTTTCTTGCCGTGGCTTCTTCTTTTACCCCAGCCTCTCTGCGGTGTGAGTATCTGGAGATCCCTTGCCAAATCGATGCTGAAAAACCTCGGTTTTCGTGGATCAACGTGCCTGATGGCAATTGTTTCAACGCAACGCAGTGGGCATATGAAATAAAAATCACCGACCACTACCGGAAAACAGTTGTGTGGAATTCTGGAAGAATAATCTCGTCCCAATCAGTTCTCATACCCTACGATGGTCCCCGCCTGAAGCCTTTCACCCGCTACGAC
>JAGCVR010000221.1 GCA_017962285.1 Muribaculaceae bacterium
GACCCGATGGGATGCGATGGAACCCTGATTTCAGAAACGACCGAAGCGCGAATCGACGGAGACAAACTGCAGTTTGCAGGTGGCGTGCAAGTTGGTGCCGTAATGAGCAATCTCACATTCCTTGTGGATGACGACATCACTTCCGCATTCAGTTACACCAACACGTTATCGCTGGGCGATGGTGTGGTGATTGGTATCGACCTGGGGCGTGTCTATGAGAAATCGAAGCAGATAGGATTGGTTGTGGACAACACTACGCTTAATGCCGGACTCGGCGCGCAAGCAGGAAGCTGGCTGACCGTCAAGACATTCCTGAACGGTGTGGTTCAAGACAGCATCAGCGACTGGAGCGTGCTCGGAGTGAATGTCCTTCAATTTGGCGACAAGAGCTACGTATTCCTCAACCCCACCAACGACTACGACGCAATCACCATCACCATTGGCAGCATTGTGAGCCTGCTCAACATCGACTCCAAATACTACGGCATCTTCACACGCAACGACTACGACGGCGACGGCACCCCCGACTGCCAGGACGATGACTCGTGCGTGAAGGAATACACCCTCGACGAAGAAGCCACCGAACTGAGCAAGCCTCAGGATTATCCGCTGGGCAACCTCGCCCTTCACCGGTCATTCTTCATGGGCGGCTGGAACAGCATTGTGCTGCCGGTGGACATCACCTGGCTGCAGTTGAGGAACGCATTCGGAAACGATGTGGAACTTGCCGTGCCTGAGGCATTCTACAAATTCGACAACGGCGTGCTGAGAGTGTCGGTTCCATACTACGATGCTCTGCCGCATGGCGCAGACAATGAGATTGCCATTGAAAAGGGCGAATACTACATCATAAAGCCCTATCGCGACGCCGACATCACCGAAGGCACTTATACAAGCGCCGACGGCAACACACTGAACGCTCCGGTTTATTTCATCCCGGGTGTAACATACTTGAGAAGCATTGAAGCCACAGCTCCCGAGGGCATGGTTCCCGTAATGACTGTGAACTATCAGGCACTGAGCGACAGGAACAACGCGCCCAGGGCAAATATCATAACCCCAACCGAGGACACCGGCGAAAACACCATCATTCTTCACGGCAGCTACGTGAACCTTGAAGGCACCGCACACGACAAGGTTGCCGCCGGTGACTATATCTACGATGAAAACAACACCATCCTGAAACTTACGGAAGACACCGAAATGCGCGGTTTCAGGTTCTATGCCGAGAACAACACCGACGACGACATCATGCACGAACGGGATTGGACAGAGCCTACCGCAATCGTGGACGTCTATGCCGACCAACCGGTGAAACAAGGCATCTACGGCATCGACGGTCGTCTTATCCGTAAAGACAACAATGTGAACGGACTTCCCGCCGGGCTCTACATCGTTGGCGGCAGGAAAGTGGTAATCACACGACAATAATTTTAGTTTATATTTAATTACAGCGCCAGCTCCCACCTTTTCGGGATCTGGCGCTTTTTTTTGTTCATGCCGCCGTTCCCGATTCGCCACAGGCGATGTTCCGTATTACGAGACAGCGTCTCGTACACCTCTCAGCTCTCCTCCCCCTCACCGAGCACCCCACCACATTTTATCGGATAATGATTTTTTTGTAATTTTGCGACATAAACCCCCAAACCGACCGATGAAACACCTCAAGCAAAGAATCCACGTGTGGCTGCGGGCACTGCGCGATGCCATGGGGCACGACACGTTCAGCTTGCCCCGCTCCGAAGCGTTTGACCTGCCCTACTCGCTCAGCCTCACCCAGCCATTCACCGCCTCAGCCACACTGGAACAGAAAAAGCACAACCTGCGCATCGCAGGCGAAAGAATTGTCCGCCACACCATTATGCCGGGCGAGGTTTTCTCGTTCTGGCGCGCAGTGGGCAACCCCAACACGTCGCAGTTCATGGAGTCGAGGAGCATAATAGCCGGTTGTCTGCAGCTGGAGCGCGGCGGCGGGCTGTGCCAGGCGTCAGGCATCATCCATCACCTCGCACTCATGGCAGGGCTTGAGATTGTGGAACGGCACAACCACTCGGTGGACCTCTACACCGAAGAGACGCGTTTCTGTCCGCTGGGCAGCGATGCCACGGTGAGCTACGGCTACAAGGATCTCCGTGTGCGCAACAGCACCACCTCGCCCATCCGCTTCGAGCTCATTGTGGGTGACGATTGTTTTGAGGCCCGCCTGCTGAGCGGCGAGCCCATCGAAAAACGCGAAATAACATTTGAACGTAGCACCGACCCCGACGGCACGCTTGTGGCAAAGACCATCGACGGCTCCTCCGGCGCTGTAATCGCCGTCAGCCGCTACCACACCCTCTAATAGTGTTAGGTTATAGGTTATAGGTTTTGAGGATTCCGCCGGAGGCGATGGCACTGACGTAAGTCCGTTAGGACTGAGAACATCATAGGCAGGGGGGGAGCCGAAGGCGGAACCCCTGTGTGACAGGTTTCATCAGAAGATTAGTCCCGTCGGGACGACAGACTGGTTTCCAGACGATTAACTGCCGCCCCGATGGGGCTATGCCATTCATTGCATTAGTTGCAGGGCTTCCGCTCGCAGGCTCGCTCCACCGCCTGCCTATGCCCTCGCCAGCCCGACGGGCTTCCACAGCAGCTCGTGTAAAATTCGCCAAAGGCGATGGCGCATGAAATAGGCGGAATCTCGTTACGCGAACGCCTCCGGCGTTCCGTGGACGATTTCAGCATTACTGTCACCATTTCAGGGGTTTGCGATGTTGGGTGCACCGCATTACGGGGGTTGCATCCCCGCCTGTGACCAGGGTTTCGCCTTTTGAAGGGGGAATCAGTCCACAGGCTTCATGTTGAGGCCGTCCCAGAGATGTTTGTCGGTAATCTTCAGCTCGGGAATTACCGGCAGACACATGAACGCCATGGTGATGAACGGCGACTTCATGGTGCAGCCAAGTTCCTTCACCATATCATTGTTCATCTGGCCGCGATAGGCAATCTCGTGAGCCCCCAGAGGAGCCATCAATCCGGCAATCGGCAACGGCAAATCGAGCATTTCGTCCTTGGAAACCACCACCTGACCGCCGCGCATCTCAATCACGCGGTTAATTGCCTTCACTATGAGTTCCTCATCATCGCCCACTGCCACGATGTTGTGGCAATCGTGCGCAACAGTCGCCGCCATGGCGCCACCAGAGATGTTGAAACCGCGGATAAGCCCCACAATGGGACGGGCATCGCTCTCGTAGCGGTTATAGACTACGATTTTCTGCACTTCGCGCCAGGGATAATGAGAGTCAATCAGCGGGTTGCCCGAGAGCTCAATCTCGTCATGCCCGGTATAGAGACTGCCGTCGGTAACGCGAATCACATGGGCGGTGTCGCCGCCGCGAAGATCCATGTGGATATCTGCAACGGTTATGGGTTTTGCCTTGAAATTGTTCGGGAAGTCGGCCATAAAGGGAATCAGCTCCTTCAGCGTATTCAGATATGTATGAATCGACGAAGATGAGTAGTTGTAGCTGAACACCTTTTCTCCGTTGACCACGGTATTTCTGATTCTGAAGTGTGCGCCCAGGTTCTCCACAATCAGGAATGTGGCGGGGTCGCCAGGCTGCAACAGACCCCAGTTGCAGTGATAGTGCTCCTGCGGGTTCACGCATGCTGCCTGCAGGATGTTCCACAGGTCGAACCCATCGATAATGGCGCGTTTCACTATGGCGTCGATGTGGCCGCGAACCAGGTCGTCGGGGTGGCAGTCGTCGGTGCAGAACATCACGCTTTCCGGACTTTCGTCGATAAGCGGTTTCAGCAGTTCATAGTCCTTTGCGGCACTGCCCTCGCGGATTATCACTTTCATTCCCTCCTTTATGCAGGAACGACCCTCTTCAAGGGTGGCACACTCGTGGTCGGTGCTTATTCCGGCTGCGGCATACCGCCTGCGGTCGTCGCCCACCACACCCGGAGCGTGGCCGTCAACGGGCTTGCCGTGACGCAGGGCAGCATTGATTTTCGCCATCACCTGCGGGTCGTCGTTGAGCACACCCACGTAGTTCATCATCTCGCCCAGGAAGCCTATGTCATCGCGCTCCATGAGGCGCTCTATGTCATCGGCATCGAGTGTCGCGCCGCTGGTCTCAATATCCCCGCCGCACGAAGGCACGCAGCTGGGCGCGCCGAACAGGAAGTTGATGGCAGATTTCTTGCCTATGGTGATCATGTATTCCACACCTTCCACACCCATCACATTGGCAATCTCGTGCGGGTCGGCAATCACGCCTATGGTGCCGTGCGTGGCGGCTATGCGTGCGAATTCGTAAGGGTTCATCATGCTGCTCTCCACATGCACATGACCGTCGACAAAGCCCGGCATCAGGTAGGAATAAGGGTGGTCGCGCTCCGGCAGCTCACACCTGTTCACGGCAGTGATTATGCCGTCGTTCACTTTCGTGAGCACCGCCGATGCGTTTGTGTCGCAGGGCGCAAAGTGCGTGTTCGTGGACATTCGCCCTGATACGATGAACTTGGACGAAAAGCTTGTTGAAGACGCAATTACCGAAAAGACAAAGGCGATTGTACCGGTCCACTACGCGGGAGTCGCCTGCGAAATGGACAAGATAAACGAAATCGCGAAATATCATAATTTGTTTGTTGTCGAAGATGCCGCTCAGGGCATGATGGCGACTTACAAGGGACGCGCTCTCGGCTCATTGGGAGACTTTGGCTGCTACAGTTATCATGAGACCAAGAACTACAGCATGGGCGAAGGCGGAGCGCTCCTCATCAATGACCCCAAGTACAACGACCGTGCAGAGATCATCCGTGAGAAAGGCACGAACCGTTGCCAGTTCCATCGCGGTGAAGTCGATAAATACACTTGGGTGGAGTTGGGTTCGAGTTACTTGCCGAGTGAATTGAACGCGGCTTATCTTTACGCTGAACTGGAGTGTGCCGACATCATCAATGACGCACGC
>JAGCVR010000019.1 GCA_017962285.1 Muribaculaceae bacterium
CACGTCCTAAAGCATTTCGTTTCATTTCTTGCGCAATTAAGATTTTTTGGGTTTAGTTCTGCGGGCGATGAGTTCTTTTGCCAGTTGCACATGACTTGTGGCGCCGCGACTGTTGGGATCGTAGAGGATTGCCGGAAGACCATGGCTGGGAGCCTCGCTGAGTCGGATATTCCGCGGGATAACGGTATTGAACACCATCTTCCCGAAGTGAGTCTTAAGCTCCTCATAGATTTGGTTGGCGAGACGCAGACGGGCATCGTACATTGTGAGCAGGAAGCCTTCGATTTGCAGGTTGGGATTGAGCCTTGACTTGATGATACGGATGGTATTGAGCAGTTTGCTGATGCCTTCGAGTGCGAAGTACTCGGCCTGAACTGGAATAATCACCGAATCGGCGGCTGTGAGCGCATTCACTGTAATCAATCCAAGCGAAGGGATGCAGTCAATGATGATATAGTCGTAACTGTCCTTCACAGGTTTGAGAGCACGCTGAAGAATGTTTTCGCGCGATGGCTTGCTCACGAGTTCCAGTTCCGCGCCCACAAGGTCGATGCGCGACGCTATGATTTTCAGGTTGTCAACGCAGGTATCCATTGCCGAGCTTGCCACGGGATAGTCATCAACAAGACATTCGTAGATCGAGGAAGTGGCGTTTTTAGGGTTGATGCCCAGTCCGGATGAAGCATTGGCCTGAGGATCGGCATCGATAAGCACAGTCTTTTTGTTCGCGAGAGCCAGCGATGCCGACAGATTTATGGTTGTGGTGGTCTTACCCACCCCACCTTTTTGGTTTGCTATTGCAATTATTTTACCCATAAGAATATATTTTCAGTTTCATTTCCAATGGCGCATAACCATTCAACTTGCAAAGTTAATTCCAATCTCGTAAAATTCCTTGCAAAGAGTTGTTAAAATGCCTAAAATGTTGAAAACTGGGCTAAATTGTTAATAACTATTGTGGAAATGCGTCCGGCAACATGTGGGGTGTTAGCAGTCCTGAGTCAGTCAATAGAGAAACCAAGACTGATTTTTTCAGTGAGATTTCACAATTTTATGGATATTTAAGAACTTTTTTTTGAGATAATCGGAAAATATTAAGAACTTTGCAGTTCATTGCGATTATTACAAACTTGTTCCGCCCACCATTTAATGAGAAAGCGGACACTAATGCTCAAGATATGAAAAAATTTTTGCTGACAATCACACTGACTTTGAATGTTCTGATGGCTAACGCCGTGCCGGCATGTCCCGACCCAGGCATTATGACCCAGCCCGACGGAACCACAGTGACACTCCGCCTTCATGGCGATGAATTCTATCATTTCGAGACCACGCTGGACGGGTACACCGTGATGAAAGACAGCCGTGGCTACTACACGTATGCTACGCTCAATGAAGCAGGAATGCTCGTTTCCACCGGAATCGCCGCGCACGACGCAGGTTCACGCACTGCCGACGAGCTGCGCTTCACAGACAACTCGGAGAAGTATCTGATTGATACCCCCGACTCAGCTCCACGTATCAAGGCAAAGGCCGCACGAGCCAACAGCGAAAGGCGCAAAGTGGGTGAATTCGACTATTCAAATTTTCGTGGATTAGTGCTTTTGATTAATTATCAAGACACCAAATTCACCCGCAGCGACGCTAACGAGTTCTACAACAGGATGATTAACGAGCAGAACTACAGCGGATTCAAGAACGAGGACGGCTCAAGAAACCGCTACGGCACATTCACAGGCAGTGTGCGCGACTACTACTACGACAATTCTCTCGGAAAATTCGACCCTCAGTTTACTGTTGTCGGCCCGGTTGATGTGGATTACAACGTTACCGACGGCGGTAACGGCTACTATGACATCTTTAAGCAGGCAATAACCAGAGCCAGCGAACAGGGACTTGTGAATTTTGCCGATTATGACACCGATAACGACGGCTATGTGGACATGGTGTATTTCATCGTTGCCGGTGGCGGAGCCAACTTCCAGGGCAACGACCAGTCGTGGCTGTGGCCGCACAAATCAGTGCTGTGGGGAGTACGGGCCAATAACGTGAATTTCGGACTTTACGCCTGCTCGGTGGAAATGTACGGACCTCCGGAATACGGCATCATCGACGGTATAGGCACAATGTGCCACGAGTTCAGCCACGTGCTTGGACTGCCCGACCTTTATGACACCGACTATGCCACTGGCGGACAAAGCCACGACCCAGGTGAATGGGAGGTCATGGCAGGCGGAAGCTACAACAACTACAGCCGCACTCCGGTGGGATACTCGCTCTACGACCGTCACGCACTCGGATTCTCGGAAGCAAAAGTGATTAAAGGCGAAGGAGAATATGCCATCAATCCTCTCGGCACATCGGGCGAAGGATATAAGCTGCTCACCGCCACCCAGAACGAATTCTTCCTGCTCGAGAACCGACAGTCAACGAAGTGGGACGCCTACCTCCCCGGGCACGGAATGATAATCGCCCGCGTGGACTCCACCAATTTCACGGTATGGGCCGACAATACCGTCAATGCACGCTCTTCACGCAACTATTACGAGCTGCTTCGCGCAGGCATGTCAACAAGCGGAGACTCGGGCAGCGACCCGTTCCCTG
>JAGCVR010000222.1 GCA_017962285.1 Muribaculaceae bacterium
CCAAGCTTCGAGCCGCCCTCTTTGTGCTTCTGGGCGCGTGGGGTGTAGTTGATGAAGGTGCCACGGAACTTATCCGGGTCATAGCGCTCCTCTTGTACAGGTGCTTCGCCCTGCTCGCGCTTCACTTCATCGACCAACTTCTGAAGGCGGTCGTGCGACTCATCCGTGTAAATACTTACCCGACGGAAATGACGTGGCTTTCTGGTGTTGAACAGTTTCATCTTTTAATTGGTATTTGTTTCGGGGGTCTCAGAATAATCGTAGTTTTCAGAGGATTCAGGAGTTTCTGAATTATCTGAGTTCTCCAAAGTCTCTGGGTTTTCTGGATTCTCTAAGTTTTCCGAGCTCTCCGGGGTCTCTGAGGTTTGATCAGTAATTCCGCGTTGCTTTTTTATATCACTGAGTTTCTGCTTGGGGGCGGAATGGCGAACGCTTTCCTTCAACTCGCTGCCAGCTTTCTTGGGACGCCACTCGAAGATGTCATACCTGTCGAGCGGCCTTATATAGTCGAACCAGGCGAAGTTTTGCAGATAGTACATATTCGAAGGAATGAGCGGTATGGGGTACATGACACCTGTGGCAGCTGGCATCCAGATGCGATCCACTTTTCTTTCCTTCACATACATCTTGAGCAGGGATGTCTCGGTGTGATTCAGTTCGACCATAATGCTGTCGTCATCGAACGGATAGTAGTTGACGAAAACATTGCCCTCGGAAGTGGAAAGATAAATCTCACCATCCTTGAAATAGGTGTGCATTTCCTGTCCCGCCACCTGATTGTAGTGAATGCTGTCAATCTTCTCCACCGAAAGTGCCTGACGCAATACCTGAACACTGTCGATATATTCGCCGTTGAAAAAGAGACGTATCTCCTCGCCAAGCTGCTGCTGTCCTGCCTGCCAAAGTATGGGGTCACGATACATGATGAGGATACTGTCGCGTGTGTCATATACCATCGAGTCGCAGACGGCCTGGACATCATTGCGGAAAGCCCGCATGTGATAATAAGCATGCACGACGCGGTAGGTGGAATCCGTGTCAATGTTATAGGTGAAGACCTTGAAAGTGTCGGCATGGGCATACATTGTGTCCTGCTGGCTATAATCAATGGCTACAGCGCTGTCCGTTGCCATGACATAACCTGTAATGTCCTCGTAATAGCAATACTCGCCAGTGAACATGTTCTTGTTGACTTCATCTGTGTAGATGATATTACCATAGGCTTCGGCTATGGCAACATCGTCGTTCCAAACCACGCTGTCGCCAACAAGTCGTTTGCCGTTATTGGTCAGGATGCTGCGCTCCAACAAATGCGAGTGCTTGTTCTGCGTGTCATAGTAACCGCGTTCGGAATAAATATGGTTATCGCCGTTCTCGATGTTGGAAGGGCCTACAATGTAAGCAATGGCTGTTTCGGTGTTATAATGGAGGGTGTCGGAAATGAGCACCGTCTCGGGCTTGGCAGGAGGGGCAGGGTTGACCAGTCGGACATTATAGTTGAAGACAGCCTCATGAGTGGTGGGGCTGTATTCGCCCCAGTCGCTGGTCAGTTCATTGTCGTGATCCAAAACCTTTCCGCCCTCGAAATAATAGCCCAGATTGTAGAGACGGTCGTAGTCGAGGCTGTCGGTATAGATGGTCATTGTGCCATGCTCAAGTTCCACATGATGGCGCGCCCGTGCCAACTGGTCGAGTCCATTGTAGTAGAGCACCTCACTATTGAGCATGAGCGTGTCGCCTTGATTCATCCGTACATGACCGAAAGCATCGAAGGAATTGGTGGATTCATAATAGAGGGCACTGTCGCAAAACAAAAGTACGCCGTCGTGACTGAACTGCACATGCCCCACCAGAATCTGGGCAGTACTGTTCAACCGCTCGTCGAAATAGAGACAATCGGCATGCAAAAGGTGTATCTTGCTGTCTGAGGGTGGCCGCTTTTCATCAGTCTTGCGATCTGGTGTCACAGCCATGAGCAGACAGAAGCACAAAAACAGGGAAGCACAGAGAATGTATAGCCGCTGACTCTTCACTTTATCCAGCCTTCATATTCGAATTCGCAGTCCCTCCAACCCGGATTGATGCGGATGTAGGTACTCATTTGTTTCTCGTGTATCCATTTCAGGATGGCCTCTTCTCCCTTCTTTGCCTCCACAACTTCCTTCATCACCTGGAAATCCTCGGTGATGTTGGCGCGATGTGTCAGGGTACGGTTCTTGAGGCGTGCGATGGCACAGACGGTCTTGCCCTTTGTGTTAATCATTGTGAAGGGCTTCGAAATCTCACCTATTTTAAGTGTATCAACTACACGCGCCAGTTCGGAAGAGAAGGATGAAAGCTCGTTCATTTCGAAACGAGTCGTTGTTTCGCCGGTCTCTTTGGTGGTGGAGAGAATTCCTCGGTTGTTGCGCGTATCTTTGTCGTCGGAGGCGTAGCGCACAGCATCCTCGAACGAAATCTTCTCACTGAGGATGTCCTTGGTGATGGAGTCAAGGACGACCAGTGCGCTGTCTATATCGGCCTGCGCCACCTCGGGGCGTTTCAGAATATGTCGGCACTTCATCTTGTCGCCGCGCTTGTCTATGAGCTGGATGATGTGATAGCCGAACTCACTCTGCGCAATCTTGCTCACCTTCTTGGTGTCTGTCAGACCGAATGCCACAGTGGCAAAGCATGGGTCAAGTTCGCCTTTACCCATATAGGGCATCTCACCACCCTGTCGGGCA
>JAGCVR010000223.1 GCA_017962285.1 Muribaculaceae bacterium
GGGGTCGAGAATCGCCAGATAGATATTCTGAAGCTGCGGCATGGTGAATTCCTTTCCAAGCAGACGGAACCCGATTGGCTCGAAGTTGATTCTCTGCTTCAGTCTCTCAAGCGCCGCTTTCACGATCTCTTCATGGTCGAATGCCAACTCCGGCAGATCATCTATCGGGAACCACTCGGCACGACGCGCGTCGTCGCCACCCTTGATGTCGTAGTTGTCCTTGCTGACCAGGGCAAAAAAGGCAATGGTTATCACACGCTCACGCGGGTCGCGGTTGATGTCTGAAAACGCCTGAAGTTCTTCCAGGTAGATTTCCTTCACATTGGTTTCTTCACGAAGTTCGCGATAGATCGCGTCTTTTGCCGATTTGTCGCTCTGCATCATGAAACCGCCGGGCAGCGCCCACATTCCCACGTATGGCTCCAGGCCGCGCTCAATGAGCAGCACGTTCAGCCGCTCGCCGTCAAAGCCGAACACCACGGCATCGGTAGTTACCGCCGGATGCCAGTAGGGCGACTCCCATTTTCCTGTTGCTTCGTTGAATTTCATTTCACATTATATAATAATCCACAACTATTTTTTCAAAATCTGCCACAGTTCCTGCACGCCCTCGGTGGCAGGCTTGGCTATCACATTCACAAACGACGGCACGTGAACCGGACGTGGGTCGATGTAGTAAATCGGGGTGTTCTCGCGAGCATACTGTATAAGCGAGGCCGCGGGATAAACCACGAGCGAAGTTCCTATGATAACCAGCACATCGGCATCCATCACCATGCGGCAGGCAGGCTCAAAATTCGGGACAGCCTCCTCAAAGAACACGATGTGGGGACGAACCGGGTCACCATACGGATCTCTCGTGTTGACCGAGGTAATCAGACCCCTGTCAGTGAGCTGATCGCACGGAAGTGTATAGATCCGCTCCGGGTGTGTTTCCGAACGCATCTTCATCAGTTCTCCCTGCAGGTGCAGCACGCGCGATGATCCGGCACGTTCGTGCAGGTCATCCACGTTCTGGGTGATTATCTGCATGTCGAAATCCTGCTCCATCTGCGCCAGGGCAATGTGCGCAGCATTTGGCTTGATATTGTTCACAAGATTAGTGCGCATATTGCTGTAGAACTCGTGAATCAATTCACGGTTTTTCAAAAAACCAGTGTGGCTTGCCACCTCCATCACAGGATAGTTTTCCCAAAGTCCGCCGGCATCGCGATAGGTTGGCATACCGCTTTCTGCACTCACACCTGCACCGGTCGAAACTACTATTCTTCTCATTTCCATATACTTAAACTATTTTTACGTTAATACTAAAATCTCTTTGTGTAAATTTTACACTGCAAAGTTACGAACAATTTTTTAATCTGCAATTTTTTTGTGTAATTTTTACACATTTTGCAAAATTTTTTTTGCGGTCATAAAGCACAAACACGCCAAAGCCAAGTATCCATTGGCCATCCCCACAATTCTGTCACCCCCGAAAAAAATCCAAAAAATTTTATTCGAGACGAATTTAACTGTCGGTTTCTCCAATTGCCGAAACTTTGCAAAAAGTTGAAAACATTGTTCGATAAACAATATCACAATATAACAGGTGTTAATTCGCCATTTTTAAGTTGCTATGAACCAACAAAATATAATTAACCCAAAAACCGTACACCAATTATTGCATTGATAATGAGAGAATTATCACACCCATTGAATACCATTTTTTGATATTGACGGAATTTGGAGTTAAATTTAATTTTGTTGTGATTTGCGAATTAGGTCAAGACAATAGCCGTGATTATTTAAATATATGTTTAACTTTGCAGTAAAATCATGAGGCACAATAAAACTCATATCATTACCAAACATGGTGCGGAGGTTGAGGCTCAAGCACCGGTGATTGTATCGGCGAGTCGAGCAACCGATGTGCCAGCTTTCTATTGTGAATGGTTCTTCAACCGGCTGGAAGCTGGCTACGCAAGGTGGCGCAACCCATTCAATGGCGTTGACAGTTATGTCTCATTCCTAAACACTCGTTTCATCGTGTTCTGGTCAAAAAATCCAGCTCCCTTGTTGCCATATCTGCATGGTCTTAAAGAGCGTGGAATCGGTTGTTATATCCAATTCACACTCAATGATTATGAAAAAGAAGGATTAGAGCCAAATGTCCCATCGCTTGACAAACGAATTGAAACGTTCAAGCGATTGGTCGATGCACTTGGATTGGGTTCTGTCGTTTGGCGATTTGACCCACTGGTTCTAACCGACCGAATTGGGATAGACGATTTGCTTGAAAAGATTGAAAACATCGCCCGCAGACTACAAGGATACACCGAGAAACTCGTTTTCAGTTTTGCCGACATCGCGACATACCGAAAGGTTGCACACAACCTACAGGCATCAGGCGTGAATTATCAAGAATGGGATGAGTCTGCAATGACCGATTTTGCCTCGCAACTTGCTGAGATTAACTCAAAACGATGGAATTACGTCCTGGCCACTTGCTCAGAAAGCATTTCGTTAGAGCAGTTCGGCATTGAGCACAATCGTTGCATCGACCCCGAACTGATAGCACGTATCAGCCCAAAAGACGCAATTATTGCAAAACTTTCTGTATAATGCAAAACGTGACACAGGTCAACGAAAGTGTTGTGGGTGCATACTTTCAAAGGATATTGGAGTCTATGACACCTGCGCTCACGGATGCAAATATTGCTATGCCAACACCTCACCAACTTCGGCGGCACATAATCTTAGCCGACACAATCCGTTGTCAGAATCCATCATTTAATCTTAAACACCATGAAAAACACACAACAATTACAACCCTATTTCAATGATGTTCTTATGCAAGCCAAAGCAAGGATTGCTCAAATGAATGAACAATCCAAAGCCAAACTCAAAGAACAACTCGAACACGGAACAGCGCAAGTCAAATCAAGTCACGTACTTGACATGTATCTTTGTGAATATGGCTCAATCCATCAAGCAAAACTGGAACTCGCTTTTGAGCATATCCCTAATGAACAACCAAAGTTCCGTTGCCACAAGAAAGCGACAACGGAACTTAATTAAAGGTTGGCAACATCACTCAATGAAATGACATCGTAACACATCCAAATTATAAACTGGGTGTGGTCACTAGCCTAAAAAGTCAAAAAAACGAGAAGCAGACTTATACGGTCTGCTTCTGTTTGGTTGTCCTACCCGGACTCGAACCAGGAAATGCGGCACCAAAAACCGTTGTGTTACCATTACACTATAGGACAATCCTGCATGAGATTGCAACTCATCGTCGCAATTGCGGTGCAAAGTTAATAAAAATCTTTCGAGTTGTGCAAGTTTTCGCTCAAACTTTTGAAACCCGAAAATTGCGAAAGCTTAAAAACCGCATTTGAACGTCAAAGGCGCGGTGCGAAATACCGATAACGCCCACTTTCCCTATATCCAGCACCGAGCTGCTCATTTATTCTTCTCCGCGAGGTGTTGTCTTTTTGATGAGCCTGTGGATTGTGCTTGTTTCTCGGCTTTGGCTGCTGCCTTAGCCGCATTCTCTGCCTTACGTTTCTTGGCTTCCGCATGAATTTTTCTCATCTTTGCCTCCCGAATCTTTGCCTCTGCTTTTCGTTGAAGACGCCGTTCTTCCCTTAAAGCCTTCTTCTGTGCCTCACGATCTTCCACCTCGGCCTTGCGCCGAGCCTTTTTTTCTTCAATTTGTGCACGGACCCGTGCCTGATATTCGGGGTTGGAAAGCAATGCCCTCCGATGAGGCTCCGCCAGCATGTCGAGCGCCAGTTTTGCCGCCTTGGTGCGGGCATATCGCCAACTCTTGCTCACTCCCTCACACAGCACCGTGCCGTCGGAGAGCACCGCCTTTGCCCGATGAAGGTTTTCATCGGTAGTTTCCATTACGAGTGAGAGGCGACGGCCGTCGGTATGCCGGACTATATCGTCGGCTTGCGCCAGCAAGTCGCGGTTGCGCTTGCGATGAGTGAAGAAGTGCTTTGTATCTTTATTAATAATGTATTCCGAGATGAACCAGTTGCGGGAGTTCTCGTCGAGCGTGCTCACATAACCGAAGACGGCATAGAAAAAAATGTGCTTGTGCTTTCCGATGTCGAACTTTTCGCCGGCACACACAAACTGCCGCAACTGCCACTCATCGAACAGTTTTTCAAGCCGCTCCTGCTTGAACAAATTGCCGAGCACATGCTGCAATCGGGTGCCATCGCCAGAGTAATATCGGTAAAGAACCTCGCCTACCTGTCCCTTGAAGACAAACATACCGGCAAATACATATCGGCTGTTACCCCTTCCTTCCTGCGCATAGAATGAGCTGTGAGTCAACACGGGTCGGAGCTGCGCTCGTGAGAATAATTTGCGCAGGTCGCCGAACAAGGGCGTTTCCCCCGCCTTAAACTTGTCTTTAGGGATGGGCTGCTGATGCAACGTTTCTTCCATTCTTATCGTTTTTTTGAGCGGGTGACGGGATTCGAACCCGCGCCTGCGTACTGGATATACGCCGAATCAAGATCTGAAGTCTTGCGTGCTGCCATTACACTACACCCGCAGTTGCCACGCAAAGATGCTGGTGGAGATAATTATGACATTTTGTATAATCTCGGAATAACTAATCCTAATCAAATAAACATCATTTGAATCTCCGTTGGCGGTGAATTAGACAAGGAAGAATATGAGGGCTTGGATAAAGAGAGCATGAGAAAATGCATAAAAGAAAAGAACATTCTTTTATTTGGCTCCGGGGGTAATATAAGAATGGATAATAACGTCTTAAAAAACAGGATCTATCAGGAGAATTATGATTTACCCAACCAGCACTCAACTTATTCACTTCGTTCTGTTGCCAATGACAAGAATGATAACATTACCGACAGGCATTTAATATTGACCTTTGGTACAAATAAGGATGGAGATATTGATCAAACCAATGAAATCTACGAGAGCAGCAAGTTCCCTGTCGGCTTCCATTATGATATATTATTTGCAGGTCGCGCATTTCCTTTTAAATCACATAATAGTTGAAAAATAACGGGTGAAGGATTAACTAACAACTGAAAATATGCGACATCGCTCACAAACTATGTGAATGTATGTATGGCAGACTTGTGTTTCCAGATGTATGCCGAAGTTGCTGATGTGGACCAGCTGCTTAATATGATACGGTCATCAAGTGATTTAAGAGACCACATCAGGTTTAACGGAGAAGACCAGCCGCTGCAGCTCATGAATCCTGCCGGATTCTTCAGGAAATACTTGATGCCAGGCGTTCCCGCAAGTGCAAGCATCGGCGACATTGTTACGCTGAAGAAGGGCTACTACAAAGGCGTGGTGTTCAGCATCCCCGGTGCCGAGGTGCTCATCAACGGCGAGTGGAAGCCTTACGACAGCACCAACAAAGACCTCATCACCGCTCAGAACCCGTTCACGTTGCAGTGGCGGCTCAACGGCTCCCGCCTGCGCAAACTCGGCTACAAGCCAGGCGACACCCTCGCAGGCAAAGTTATCGCAGTCGATGACCAATGGAACGATCTCAACCTCTCCATTGATATCTCTCTCGAACTGTAACAGGAATGATGACACATAAACCCAAATCGGCGGACAGGCAAAACCTGTCCGCTAATTTTATATCCGTTCGAGGAATTATCCCTCTCTAAACTTATTTCACGATGAGCAGATAGTAGTTCTTCTTGCCGCGCTGCGCAAGGATGTATTTGTCGTTTAGCAAATGTTCGGCGGTCACCGTCATATTGGGGTCGGCAACCTTTTCCTTGTTCAGGCTCACGCCGCCGCCCTGAGTGAGTTTGCGCATCTCTCCCTTCGACGGGAACACAGCCGCATCTTCCACCAGCAGGTTGATCAGCGGCACACCGGCAGAGATTTTCTCGCGGCTCACCTCAAAGGTAGGCACACCCTCGAATACGGAAAGAAGGGTTTCCTCGTCAATCTTGTGAAGGATGTCTTTCGCCTTGTTTGAGAAGAGGATTTGCGAAGCCTCCACCGCCATTTCATAGTCGGTAGCGGAATGAACCATAATGGTGATTTCCTTAGCCAGCCGCTTCTGGAGAGGACGGAGACCCGGATCGGCTGCCTGCTGCGCCTCAAGTTCCTGAATTTCCTCAAGCGGAAGGTCGGTGAAGATGCGGATATATTTTGCCGCGTCTTCGTCGCTCACGTTGAGCCAGAACTGATAGAACTTATATGGAGAGGTCCGTTTGGGGTCGAGCCACACGTTGCCGCTCTCGGTCTTGCCGAACTTGCCGCCGTCGGCCTTGGTGATAAGCGGGCAGGTAATGGCGAATGCCTCACCGCCGTTCATGCGACGGATAAGTTCCGTTCCGGTGGTAATGTTTCCCCACTGGTCGCTGCCACCCATCTGCAGACGGCAATTCTCGTGTTCATAGAGATACAGGAAGTCGTAGCCCTGCAACAACTGATAGGTAAACTCCGTGAAGCTAAGACTATCGCGAGCTGTACCGTTCAGACGCTGCTGCACGCTGTCCTTGGCCATCATGTAGTTGACAGTGATGTGCTTGCCGATGTCGCGTATGAAATTAATGAAAGTGAAATCCTTCATCCAGTCGTAGTTGTTCACAAGGATGGCATGGTTTGGCGCATCGCTGTCGAAATCGAGAAAATGCGCAAGCTGCCGGCGGATGCACTCCTGATTGTGCCGCAACGTCTCCTCATCGATGAGCTTGCGCTCCTGCGACTTCATGGAAGGGTCGCCTATCATTCCGGTTGCACCGCCCACCAGGGCGATGGGGCGATGCCCGGCACGCTGGAAGTGCTTAAGCATCATGATGCTAACCAAGTGCCCTATATGGAGTGAGTCGGCTGTGGGGTCGATGCCTACGTAAGCCGAGGTCATTTCCTTATTTAATTGTTCTTCTGTACCGGGCATGATATTGTTGATCATGCCACGCCATTTCAGTTCTTCAACGAAATTTATCTTTTTCATCGTATCGTGTGGAAATTAATGTGATTTTCAAAACAGATTGCAAAGTTACTAAAAAAAACTTGCATCCGACAAGTGATAACTGACAACTATTAACTATCTTTGCAATAATGTTTACGTAGAACCACACGAAATGGAAGAATTCGATATAAGAGCAGAACGCAACCTCGCCGACCGCGACTTTGAGAAAGCGCTGCGACCCATGCAGTTCTCCGATTTTGCCGGACAGAACAAAATCATCAAGAACCTGCAGGTGTTTGTCACGGCTGCAAAGATGCGTGGCGAGGCGCTCGACCACATACTGTTTCACGGCCCTCCGGGCTTAGGCAAGACCACACTGAGCAACATCATTGCCAACGAACTGGGTGTGGGTTTCAAGGTGACATCGGGTCCGGTTCTCGACAAGCCCGGCGATCTGGCTGGCCTGCTCACGTCGCTTGAGCCTCGCGACGTGCTGTTCATCGACGAGATACACCGGCTCAGCCCCGAAGTGGAAGAATATCTCTACTCGGCTATGGAAGATTACCGCATCGACATAATGATCGACAAGGGTCCCGGTGCCCGCTCGGTACAGCTGAACCTGGAGCCGTTCACACTGATTGGCGCAACCACGCGGAGCGGACTGCTCACATCACCGCTGAGAGCACGATTCGGCATCAACTGCCACCTGGAATACTACACTCACGACGTTCTGGAAAAGATTGTGAAACGCTCGGCACGGATTCTCTCTGTTCCAATCTCCGACGAGGCCGCCCTGGAAATTGCACGACGCAGCCGTGGTACGCCACGAATTGCCAACTCCCTTCTGCGCCGCGATCGCGACTTCGCCCAGGTGGAAGGCTCGGGCAAAATCGACACCGACATTGCGCGCTATTCGCTCGAAGCACTGAATATCGACCAGTATGGCCTCGATGAAATCGACAACAAGATTCTGCTCACCATTATCGACAAGTTCCACGGAGGGCCTGTGGGAATCACCACCATAGCCACAGCGCTGAGCGAAGACCCCGGAACGGTGGAAGAAGTGTATGAGCCATATCTTATTCAGGAGGGATTCATCATGCGCACCCCGCGCGGACGCGAAGTTACCGACCTTGCCTACCGCCACCTGCACCGCAAGCGCACCGGCGTGGCTGGCTCTCTATTTGAAGACAACTGAACACACACCATTCATCACTCTTAATTCACAACTCAAGACGTGGCAAACTTAGGTTCATTGGCAAAGGACACAGCCATCTATGGGCTCAGCAGCATCATAGGCCGTTTTCTAAACTATCTGCTTGTGCCGCTTTATACCGCGAAACTCTCAGTGGCGAGCGGAGGCTATGGTGTGATTACCAACATCTATTCCTACACGGCACTGATTCTGGTAATCCTCACTTTTGGCATGGAGACCACATTCTTCCGTTTCACAAACAAAGAGAACGAGAACCCAAATACCGTGTTTTCCACCACACTCATTGCCGTGGGTTCGGTGGCGCTGATGTTTGTGCTGCTGGTCATGGGATTTCTGCCATGGATATCAAGCGGCATGGGCTACTCCGACCATCCCGAATACATCGCCGTGATGGCTGTAGTGGTGGCACTTGACGCCTTCCAGGCGATTCCGTTTGCCTATCTCCGTTACAAGCACAAGCCCATTAAGTTCGCATCGCTGAAA
>JAGCVR010000224.1 GCA_017962285.1 Muribaculaceae bacterium
ATGGCTTGCCGTTACGGTGGAGTGTGCGCTGGTCGCTGCCGCTCTTTTAGTTGCATACTTAGTGCTTGCAATGGTCTATATAATGTATGAACGTTGGGTCTGTGCATGGATTCAGGGTAGTAGCGGACAATTGCGCGTGGGACCCTGGGGCTCGTTGCAGATTTTTGCCGACGTGCTGAAAATGCTCATCAAAGAGATAGTGCAACTGTGGAACAACGATAAGTTCCTGTTCTGGCTTGCGCCATTCTTTGTGGTGATAGCGTCGGTGCTGACATTCGCCTGCCTGCCATGGGGAAAGGGAATGCAGGTGATTGATTTCAACATAGGAGTGTTCTTCATCACTGCAGTGTCGTCGCTTGGTGTGTTGGGCATCCTTCTGGCAGGGTGGTCGAGCAACAGCAAGTACACGCTGATTGGCGCCATGCGCAGCGGTGCTCAGATGATCAGTTACGAACTCTCGGCCGGCATCTCTATCCTCACGGTGGTTTGTCTGGCGGGAACGATGTCGGTAACGGGAATTGTGGAGGCTCAGGAACACGGATGGTTCATTTTCACGGGTCACATTCCGGCAATCATCGCATTCGTCATTTACATGATTGCCGCCAATGCTGAGAACAACCGCGGTCCGTTCGACCTTCCAGAAGCCGAACATGAGCTCACGGCAGGTTACCATTCGGAGTATTCCGGACTGCATTTCGGCTACTTCTATCTTGCCGAGTATCTTAATCTGTTTATTGTCTCGGGAATTGCCGCCCTGCTGTTCCTTGGCGGTTGGATGCCGTTGCACATTGGCGGATGGGACGGTTTCAACGAGGTGATGGACTATATTCCGTCATCGTTGTGGTTCCTGGGTAAGACGCTGTTCCTTTCATTTGTATTTATCTGGATACGCTGGTCGTTCCCGCGTGTCCGCATCGACCAGCTGCTTGCCCTTGAATGGCGTTATCTCATGCCAATCGGTCTGTTCAATCTTGTGCTGATGGCACTTGTGGTGAGTTTCGGCTTACACTTCTAATTATCAGAAAATAAATATAAACGAAATATAAATTATTCTTGCATTATGGCAGAAAGTTTTGGAAAAATAACACAAGTGATTGGTCCCGTGGTGGATATAGCGGTCGAAGGTGACGGCGCATCGCGTCCGTCAATCTACACGGCGCTGTCGGTTCCCCGTTCCGGTGCCTCCGACCTTATTCTTGAGGTGGAGCAGCACATTGGAGAAAACACCGTTCGTTGCGTGGCAATGGACAGTACCGACGGACTGAAGCGTGGAACCAAAGTGACAAATCTGGGTCGCCCCATATCGGTACCTACCGGCGACCAAGTGAAAGGACGTCTGCTCAACGTGATTGGGCAGCCTATCGACCACCTTCAGCCACTTAAAGGCGGAAACCGGCGCGCCATTCATCAGCCGGCGCCCGATTTCGCCGACCTGTCCATTACAAGCGAAATTCTCTACACCGGTATTAAGGTGATTGACCTGATTGAGCCTTTCTCCAAGGGAGGAAAAATCGGCTTGTTCGGTGGAGCAGGTGTGGGAAAGACTGTGCTTATCATGGAGCTTATCCACAACATCGCACACGGACACAACGGTTTCTCGGTGTTTACCGGAGTGGGAGAGCGCACACGCGAGGGAAATGACCTGTTGCGCGAGATGATAGAAAGCGGCGTGATCCAATATGGCGAGAAGTTCAAGGAAGGAATGGAAAAAGGCGAGTGGAAGCTCGAAGACGTTGACATGGACGCCGTGGAGAAGTCGCAGGCAACACTCGTGTTCGGCCAGATGAATGAGCCTCCCGGTGCCCGTCTGCGTGTGGCACTCTCGGGTCTGACAGTGGCTGAGCAGTTCCGCGACCAGGATGGCGGAGGGAAAGACATCCTTCTGTTTATGGACAACATCTTCCGTTTCACTCAGGCGGGAAGCGAAGTGTCGGCACTGCTTGGACGTATGCCTTCGGCAGTGGGATACCAGCCAACGCTTGCCAGTGAGATGGGTAAGCTGCAGGAACGAATCACTTCCACAAAAACCGGCAGTATCACCTCGGTTCAGGCTGTGTATGTGCCTGCCGACGACCTTACCGACCCGGCTCCGGCAACCACATTCAACTTCCTGGACGCCACTTGCGTGCTGAGCCGTAAGATTGCCGAGCTTGGTATCTATCCCGCCGTTGACCCGCTGGCATCCACCTCACGCATTATGGACCCCAACGTGGTTGGCGAAGAGCACTACGATGTGGCTCAGCGAGTGATACACCTGTTGCAGAAGTCTAACGAGCTTCAGGATATCATTGCCATCCTTGGTGTGGATGAACTCAGCGATGAGGACAAGCTGGTGGTGTCGCGTGCCCGCCGTGCACAGCGCTTCCTGTCTCAGCCATTCTTCGTGGCAGAGCAGTTTACAGGTGTCCCGGGCGTTATGGTGCCGCTGAATGAGACTATTCGTGGATTCAAGATGATTCTCAATGGTGAAGTTGACGAATATCCCGAACAGGCATTCCTCAATGTGGGAACAATCGACGAAGCGATAGCCAAGGGCAAGAAACTTCTTGCTCAGGTGGAATAATAATCTCAGTAGAAAAGCAAATAATAACATTTATCACAGATGACTCTGAAAATAATATCGGCAGAAAAGATAGAGTTTGAGGGACAGGTGGAAATGGTGACCCTGCCAGGTGCAATGGGTTCGTTTCAGGTCCTGAAGAACCATGCGGCAATTATCGCGGCGCTCACTCACGGCCAGCTGTCCTATGTGGAGAACGGAAAGACCGTATCGCAAGAAATTCATGGCGGTGTGGCTGATATAAAGAACAACGAGATTTCTGTGTGTCTCTATTAATTGCAACGTGATGAAGATTGTAAAAATATTAATAGCACTTGTGATATTGGCTCTGATGGCCTGGGGCTATGCCGGAACGGCGCATCATCGTGAACATGCGCCCGAAACCGAGCTTAATCCCAAGGAAATCATCTTTTCTCACTTGTGCGACAATTACGGTTGGGAAGTGCCGTTCTCTCACTCGGTGAAAATACCGCTACCGGTTATCGTATTCGGCAGCGACGGACTGAGTGTTTTCTCTTCCGGGAAAATCACCGGTGGAGAGACTTATAAGGGATACCGCATTGCCACCGACGGTGATTTTAAGGGAAAAGTGGTGCAGGATACGCCACAAGGCGAGATACGCCCATGGGATTTCTCCATCACCAAAGACGTGGCTGGAATCCTGATATCGGCATTTATTGTGATTCTGGCTGCTTTCTGCCTGCGAAACTGGTACAAGAAGCATGGAATGAAAGCGCCAAGGCGAGTGCCGGCCATGCTCGAATTTGTGGTGGAATTTGTCTATACCGACACCATCCGCCCAATAATGGGTAAGGACGCGCCAAAGTACGGGCCATATCTGCTCACGGCATTTTTCTTCATCCTGACGATGAACTTGCTGGGACTAATTGTGATATTCCCCGGAGGCGCAAATCTTACCGGTAACCTGGCTGTGGCCATGGTGCTCGCTCTGTGCACATTAGCCATAACCAACCTGACGGGCACGAAGCACTACTGGAAGGAAATCCTCTGGCCCGACGTGCCCATGGCTCTCAAGTGCCCGGTTCCAATGATGCCGCTGATTGAGTTCCTGGGAATATTCACCAAGCCGCTGGCTCTCATGGTCCGTCTGTTTGCCAATATGCTCGGCGGTCACATGGTGGTGATAGTTCTCATCATGCTCACGTTCATATTTACCGGCATGGCAGGTGTTGCGGTGGGTGCTGCGACATCGGTGTTCTCTGTGCTTCTGGCATTGTTCATGCTGCTGCTCGACACACTGATCAGTTTCATCCAGGCTTATGTGTTCACATTGCTTTCAACGATTTTCATATCCATGGCACACGTCCATGAGACAGAATAATAACAGAAAAAAATAAAATTAAAAAATAACAATTTAAAACTTTAAGACTATGTTAGGAATTATTTTAGCACAAGCAGCTGCAGGTGTTGGCCTGGCAAAATTAGGTGCATGTATTGGTGCAGGTATTGCTGCCATTGGCGCAGGTATCGGTATTGGTAGAATTGGTGGTTCGGCAATGGAATCCATTGCACGTCAACCAGAGTCCACTGGCGATATCCGCAGTAACATGATTGTGATTGCCGCTCTTATTGAAGGTGTGGCTCTGATTTCACTCATCGTTTGCTTGCTCGCGTTGTTTGTATAGATTTAGAAGTAGGTTCAAAACACTTGTTTCCACAAATTAAAATCTAATTTTTAATGGAACTATTTAAACCTGAATTTGGACTTGTGTTCTGGATGTTTGTGGCATTTGTCTGCCTGTATTTCATCCTCGCTAAATTCGCATGGCCTTTCATTATAAAAAGCATGGAAGACCGCGCCGACTTTATCGACAAGGGGGTGGCGTATGCTCAAGAGGCAAAGTTCCAGCTGGACAATGCCCAGAATGAGGCCGACAAAATCATAGCCCAGGCTCGTGCAGAACAAAACGACAAGCTCCGGGAGGCGGAAGCTATGAAGAACAAACTCATAGAGGATGCCCGCTCAGAAGCCATTGTCGAGGCAAAGAAGGTTACCGATGCAGCTCAGGTTTCAATAGAGCAAATGCGAAAAGAATCAGAAAAGCAATTAAAGCAGGAAGTGAGCGAAATGGCAATATATATAGCCGAAAAGATCCTGAGAAACAAAATGGAGAACGATGACGCTCAACGTCAACTTGTGGATCAATTGCTTAGCGAAGTAGAAACAAATAATTAATTGAAAGATGAACGACGGACTCATCCCAGGACGGTATGCCAAAGCACTCTATAAAGTGGCTTGTGAAAACGGCGATGCTCAGGAGATTTACGAACAGCTGAAACGTCTCAACTTTTCTTACTCCACAATAGAGGACATGAAGAAGGTGGCGCTAAACCCATATATCTCTGCCGACCAGAGAGCAGAAATGCTCC
>JAGCVR010000020.1 GCA_017962285.1 Muribaculaceae bacterium
AGTTGCGCAACTTTGTAAAGACCGAATTGTCGCGGTTAATCTTAGAGAATTTTCCCGATGCCGACATTGTGGCAGGAGTCGCCACCGGTGCCATCGCGCACGGAGTCCTCGTTGCCGACAATCTGGGATTACCGTTTGTTTACGTTCGTCCGCAACCCAAGGATCACGGACTGGAGAACCAGATTGAAGGCGGCATTGCCCACGGTTCCCGTGTGGTGATAGTGGAGAGTACAATCTATACCGGAACCAACAGCGCCCGCGCAGCAAAGACAATCAGCGATGCCGGAGGGAAGGTCGTTGGAGTAGTATCGCTGTTCCACTATGAATTCGGCGAAGCGATAGAGACGTTGCGTAATGCACGGCTCAAAGTGGTTACTGTGGGACGATTCTCGGCACTTCTTAAGGCAAGTGTGGCGAAAGGCTACCTGCATGAGGAAGACGAAGATCTGCTTACCCTGTGGCACGAAGCCCCGGAAGACTGGACGATGGACCCGGAAAACAGCATTATCGACTGATGGAATGAAACACAAAACAATTAATCATACGAAAAGAATATGGAAAGTTATAAAAGCGATGAGATAACGATCAATTACAGCCGCCAGCTGGTTTTCGACAAGCTGTCGCGCCCTGAGACGTTCAAGACACATCTCGAGAACAACCTCGACAAACTGCCCGAAGAAGTGCGTCAGAATCTTGGACAAGTAAGTTTTGGCGAAGACAACATCACCATCAACACCCCGATGGGCCCGCTGAAAATGGCTGTAACAGAGAAGACCGAACCTGGAAAGATTGCGTTTGCCGCAACCCAGTCGCCTGTGCCGTTCGGGATGGTGATAAACCTTGAGGAAACAGGCGAGAACACGACTCAAGCCATAGCTGAACTGCAACTCGACCTGCCAATTTTCCTCCGCTCGATGGTAGGTGGCAAGATACGCGAAGGAGCCAAGAAATTCGGCGAAGTGCTTGCCATGCTCCCCTATGACGAACTATAACAAGGCTTGGGAATCAGCTTTCTCTAGTAAGACAAGAAATCATTGACAACGGCTCAGCCCCAATTCAACAAGCTAACAATATTACCCTGAAAAGCTATGAGATCAGACAGTGTGGTGATTATTCCCACCTACAACGAAATAGAGAACATAGAAGCCATCATCACGGCAGTGCTCGGACTGAACGAACACGACTTTGATGTGCTGGTAGTGGATGACAACAGCCCCGACGGCACAGCCGCCCAAGTGGAACGCATGATATCCACCCGCTCCGACGAGCGCATATCTATCATTAAGCGTGCGGGCAAACTTGGACTCGGCACCGCCTACATCGAGGGTTTCCGCTGGGCATTGGAAAAAGGGTATGAGTATGTGATTGAGATGGACGCCGATTTCTCCCATCGCCCGTCGGACCTGATACCACTGCAGCAGGCCTGCGCCGAGCGTGTGGACATGAGCATCGGTTCGCGCTACGTGAGCGGTGTGAACGTAGTGAACTGGCCCATCGGCAGAGTGCTGATGAGCTATTTCGCGTCGAAATACGTCAAACTCATCACCGGCATGAAAGTTCACGACACCACAGCGGGATTTGTATGTTACAGGCGCAAAGTGCTTGAAGCGATCGACCTCAGCAAAGTGGAATTTAAGGGATACGCCTTCCAGATAGAGATGAAGTTTACCGCTTTCAAGAAGGGCTTCAAGATCGAAGAAGTGCCCATAGTGTTCGTGAACCGCAAATTAGGCACGAGCAAGATGAGCGGCGGCATCTTCAGCGAAGCATTGTGGGGCGTGGTGAAACTGCGCCTGCGATCGATATTCGGCAAGATTTAGTTTCATCCGTGTTTATCCTGATGGGTTCGGGAAACAAAAAAATAACGGGACTTACGTGGCAGCAGGTGGAAGACAGCCGTGCCCGCCACGGGACAAACGTACTCACTCCGCCACGCCGCCGCCCCGTATGGCTTCAGTTTCTCGACAAATTCAAAGACCCGCTTATCCAGATATTACTGGTAGCGCTTCTGCTTTCGGTGGGCATTTCCATCTACGAGTATTTCTACATAGAAGGAATTGTATTGGCCAAGGTTTTCCTTGAGCCTTTAGGCATATTCCTTGCCATCCTGCTCGCCACACTCATAGGTTTCCTTGTGGAGCTCAATGCCAACAAGAAATTCCGCCTGCTCAACAAGATGAACGACAGCGTCAGTGTGAACGTAGTGAGAAATGGCAAGGTGCGGCAGATAGAGCGGCGCGACGTGGTGGTGGGCGACGTGGTACTGCTTGAAGCCGGCGACAAGATTCCCGCCGACGGAAGGTTGCTGAAGAGCGTTTCACTCACGGTCAACGAGAGTTCGTTCACCGGAGAGCCAAGTGTCCACAAAAGTCATCGTGAGCAAGAAAAAGATACCGAAGCCACCTACCCTACCGACGTGGTTCTCCGCGGCTCGGTGGTGATGGAAGGCAACGGCGTGATGGAGGTGTCGCGCGTGGGAGACGCCACCGAATACGGAAGAATCTACACGGAGTCACAGATTGAAAATGACGTGAAGACTCCGCTGATGAAACAGCTCGACTGGCTGGGAGGCTGGATTTCCCGGGCAAGCTATCTGGTGGGCGCATTAATAGTCGTGGGCAGAATAGTGGCATACCTTGTTGCCGGCGACGATTTGCTGAGCGTGGGCGGTGTGCAGTACTGCCTCGAGACCGTGATGCTTGCGGTCACACGGATAGTGGTGAGCGTGCCCGAGGGATTACCCATGAGCATAACGTTGAGCCTGGCGCTGAGCATGCGACGAATGCTGCAGACAGGCAACCTTGTGCGAAAGATGCACGCTTGCGAGACGATGGGTGCCACCACAGTTATCTGCACCGACAAGACAGGCACACTGACGCAAAACCAGATGCAGGTGGGACAAATCAGCTTCACCGGTTCAAGACTAATGGAAGAGCTCAATGACGAAGCCTGGGACAGACTCATAGAGGCCTCCATAGCGGCAAATTCCACGGCCCATCTCCAGACCGCGGACAATGGCACGAGCAAAGTAATAGGTAATGCCACCGAGGGAGCTTTGCTCCTGTGGCTGCAAGATCGTGGAAAGGATTATCTGGACATCCGCCACCGCTACGAAATCGTGGAGCAACTGCCATTTTCCACCGAGAGGAAATTCATGTCCACCATTGTCAAACCACTGGATGGGGAAGACAGAATTTTACTGATGAAAGGCGCACCCGAAGTGGTGATGAAGTTCTGCCGCTTGGGAGAAGAATGCCAAGGAATTGAGCAGGAATTAAGAGCCTGTCAGGAAAAGGCAATGCGTACTCTGGCATTTGCAGTTCATCGGATAAGCGATGGGGAAAACGTTTCGCTAAAAGACCCCTATGGACTTGAATGGATAGGGTTCGTGGCAATTTCCGACCCCGTGCGCAGCGATGTGACTGATGCCATAGGCGACTGCCGCAGCGCCGGCATCGACGTAAAGATGGTTACCGGCGACACTGAAACCACGGCCCGCGAGATTGGACGGCAAACCGGCCTGTGTGATGACAACGAGAGCGATGACGCATTCATAACCGGCAGCGAATTTGACCTGCTCAGCGATGAGGAGGCGCAAAAGAGAGTGCGAAGCATAAGAATTCTCTCTCGAGCACGCCCATCGGACAAAGCCCGACTGGTGAAACTGCTGCAAAACGAGGGGCAGGTGGTGGCGGTAACAGGCGACGGCACCAACGA
>JAGCVR010000021.1 GCA_017962285.1 Muribaculaceae bacterium
CGAGGCGGCTATAAAGTCGGGGCACGAGGTGGAGGCCCGCAATGCGATTAATCAGATTCGCGCCCGTGTGGGAATGCCCCCGCTTCCCGAGATTATTTCGAGTGAGGAGTTATGGTTGCGCTATGTGAATGAGCGACGCGTGGAATTTGCTTTTGAGGAGCAGCGATTCTTCGATGTCCGCAGGTGGCATAATCCCGACGAAGACCTTGAGGAGACCGATCGTTGGATAACGAAAATGTCGATAACGCCTATTACCGAAGAGATAATGGTGGATGCACTGGATTCCGACGAGAATCCTATTCTTGACGAGAACGGGAATGTGAAACAGGAGCGTTTCATAAAAGTTGTGGGTTACACCCATGAGCGCAAGCCTGCCGTGTATGAGCGTCAGAACTGGCAGAACAAGTATCTGAAACTGCCCATACCCCTTGATGAGGTGAACAGGATAAGAACCCGAACGGGAGAGAACTGGCAGAATCCAGGGTGGTGATAAAAGATGAGTTATAACGAATAAAACAATCATTGATATATGATTAAGTATATTTCCAAAATATTATTGCTGCTTGTGGCAGTCTGCCACATCACCGTTGACGCAGCAGAGGTGGCTCGGCCGATGGGCTTTGTGACCGACGAGTATGGAAATCCCATTTTCGGAGCCGTTGTCTATGACGAGAACGGCAAGAGTGTGGGAACCACTAACGTGGATGGCAAATTTGAGGTCTATGGCGATGTCGTGGATAAACCGATAAGCGTTGCATACATTGGTTATGAGACCGTGAACACAACATACCGCGACAGTGTAGTAGTGGTGTTGCCATTCGATTTGCATCGCAAAAACCAAAAAATAAACCTTGGCAACAGGGAGGTGGAGCGCCAGGACTTTGGCGGAGCTGCTGACGTGGCGCTGGGTGAGACACTCGACCGTCAGCCGGTGGCGCGGTTCACGTCGGCATTTGCCGGGAACTTCCCCAGTCTTTCTGTAATGGAGCAACCCGGGCAGACCGAGTTGTCGCTTGAGCAGTTCAACTATTACATCCGCGGCTTGAGCGATCCCCATGCCAATGCCCCCCTGATTGTGATTGACGGCACGATATGCTATCCAGGGACTGAGGCCGAGACACTCGCCTATCTGACAACGAGCGAGATTGAGTCGGTGTCGGTGCTGAAAGATGTTACGTCGCAGGCACTCTACGGCGGTCAGGGTCTGAACGGAGTGATGGTGGTTACCACCAAGCGCGGCACAGCCGGCAAGATGCGTGTGAATGCCTATCTGGACTTTTCCATGAGCGAGCTGAGCGTTACGCCTCATTTCATGGACTCGTACAACTATGCGTTGCTGCGTAACGAGGCCGCGAAGAATGACGGATTCGGCAATTATTACTTCTTCTCGCCCGAGCAGCTTGAAGGTTTCAAGGAAGGAACGAACAAATACGACTTCCCCAACAATGACTGGCGCAGCATGTTTATGCGCCGTCATGTGTTCACCCAGCGTGCCGCATTCGACTTGCAGGGTGGCAGTGAATGGGTGAACTACTACGTGAACGGAAATATCCTTCACGAAGGCGGTACCTTTAATGTGGAAGATAACTCATATCGCTTCAAGCGAGGTGACTACAACAACAGTTACAGCCCCAACACGAATTATTTCTGGGCGAATTTCCGCAGCAATGTGGAGGCAAAGATATGCAGCTGGCTCAGTACCCGTGTGAACCTGTCGGGTAACCTGAAGAAACATCACACACCTTATGCCGGTTCGCTCAAGGATATCTATTCTCACTTCTTCTATACCCCTCCCACAATCTACGGTCCTGTGACCCCGGTATTTTACGACGAGGAGGGCAATGTGGACGATTTCTATGATTATCCGCCGGATCAGCCAGTGGTGACTGAGCATTACACCGACAATGCGTTCGCTCAGATAAACCGCACCGGTTTCAGCGACAACATGGAGACAAATATCAACGCATCGGTTATGCTCGATATCAACCTGGATATGTTGACCAAGGGGCTTCACGTGAGCGGAGTGTTTGGCTATCACTCGTTCATGAACAAGAAGGACAGCCAGTATACTACCTATCGCCGCTATTTGTGGGACCACGAGAATGGTGCATGGTCTTTTAACCGTTATGGCAGTAGTGAAGAGAGCAATCTGATGTCGACCACGAGCCGTTCGAGCTACAGCAATATCAATTACAGGGCTTATGTGGACTACAACCGGACATTTGCCGGTGTGCATGCCGTTCAGGCACAGGGATTCGCATACTTGGAGAAATTCGACGGCGAGCTCACGACAAACGCCCTTGTGGATAATCTGCCGTATAAATTCATAAACAGTGGTTTTGATGTGAGTTACACGTTCGACCACCGTTATGGCATTCGTGGCGTTTGGAGCCGTTCGGCATCGGATCTGTTTGCCCGTTCGGCTCGGTGGCAGTCGCTGCCTGCATTGTCGCTGTCGTGGAACCTGAGCAATGAGCCGTTTATGCGAAAAGCCAGAAAATATCTCAGCAACGCGTTGTTCCGCTACAGCATTGGAAAGACCGGAAGTACACGCGTGGGCGACACCACAGGACGCTATGTGTTCGACGATCAGGTGAGTTTTGCTACTGGCGGAGGCTTGATATATGCGAAACACCCGCTTGTGACGGAAGTGGCCATCGGAAATCCGCTGCTTCACCCGGAGAACATGAAAAAATGGAACTTTGGCGTAGACCTCGGCTTTATGAACTGGGTGAACATTTCATTCGATTTGTTCCGCGAGAAAATGGATGACTGGATTATCCGCAACACACTCGACATACCTGAATATCAGGGAGCTTCACTCAGCGTGTATCCGGTAACGAATACGGGTATTTATGAGAATAAAGGCTGGGAAGTGACACTAAACATCGGGCATAACTTCCGCAATTGGGAATTCAGTGTGGGAGGTTATGTTGCCTATAACAAGAACAAGATTGTTTATCAGGCCGAGGAAGACCGTGGCGAAGGATATGTTTATCCCAAGCGCGCCGAAGGCTTCGAGGCAGGGCAGACATTCGGATATCTGGTGGATTACAGCAATGGAAACGGATTCTTCAACTTCCAGGAAGAACTCGACAATGCACCTGTCTATACTTTTGGCAATCCACGTCTTGGCGACTTGAAGTTTATCGACTTGAATGAGGACGGTCAAATCGATGAAAAGGACATGGGGCCTATCGGAACCGGTCGAATCCCCCGATGGAACTTCGGCTTCAACGGCTATTTCCGTTATCACGACTTTGATTTGAGTTTCATGTTCCAGGGCGTTGGAGGTTATCGCAGGCTCAGTTATGGCGCCGGATTCCTCGAAACCGGTTATGATGGTTTGTTCTCGCCGCTTCATCAATATGCCTGGACTGCGGAGCGCTGGGCAAATGGCGAGGAGATCCGTTATCCGGCATTGTCCTACCAGGCCGGCACGAATACCCAGAGCAACAGTTTCTATGTGCTCAACCGCTCGTACTTGCGCCTGAAACAAGTAGAACTTGGCTACTATCTGCCACGGAGCATAACCCGTAAATTCCATTGTCAGAAATTCAAGATATTCCTGAGCGGAAACAATCTGTTCACTTGGCATAAACTGCCCAAGGGACTTGACGGAGACCCGGAACAGGACTTCTACATATTGCCTGCGTTCAGGACTTATAACATAGGAATCCGCACCACATTCTAAGCGTGGCAATGAAGTTGAACACAAAAAGAAAAAATATTATGAGCAAGATGAACATAACTAAGATAGCGCAAAGCACAGTTTTAACGTTTGCCATTTTTTCGCTTTGTTCGTGCAATGACACACTCGATGTTCAAACCGATGGTCATATCAGCATGAGTGAAGTGTTTAAAGACCGCCAGCGCACCATGGGATTCCTCAACCAGTGCTACACGCACCGCATAAATGTGAATATCCACAACTCGGCGTTGACCGACGAGTCGTACGACAATCGTGTGATTGAGGGCGGTTCGGTGACCAACCGGTGGTATGAGCGCGGAATGGACGTGAATACCTATGTGCAGTATGAAGCCCGCGACTGGGCGGGTCAGTTTCAGGGAATACGTTTCTGCAGCAATTTCATCGACAATGCCCCCAACTTTACCGGCTATCAGACCGAGAATGAGCTTGACGGGTGGTCGGCTCAGGACTACACATTGTGTGCGTTGTATTATTTGCAGCTGATGATCCGGTATGGCAAG
>JAGCVR010000022.1 GCA_017962285.1 Muribaculaceae bacterium
ACCTGATGAACTTCACATCGCTCTCTTACTTCAGCCGCTACTGCACCAAGCATCTTGGCCAGTCCCCCAGCGAATACCGACAGAGTCTTCAACCGAAATAAAGTATATTTAGCAAATACAATAAAAAAGGGGCCTGCCCAAGCGGACAGATCCCTTTCATTATTGTAAAAGTGATATTTACTCCTCTACTGCTGCCTGTGCGGCTGCTACGCGTGCGATGGGCACACGGTAGGGGCTGCAGGAAACGTAGTTCATGTTCAGGCGGGCGCAGAACTTAACCGAAGATGGTTCGCCTCCGTGCTCACCGCAGATGCCCACGTTGAGGTCGGGCTTGGTTGCGCGTCCTCTCTTGGTTCCCATTTCCACGAGTTGTCCCACACCTTCCTGGTCGAGTACCTCGAACGGGTCAACTTTGAGGACACCGATCTCTTTGTACTTGCCGAGGAACTTAGGAGCGTCGTCGCGCGAGTAACCGAATGTCATCTGAGTCAAGTCGTTGGTACCGAACGAGAAGAAGTCGGCAACGGTAGCGATCTGGTCAGCTACGAGAGCGGCGCGTGGAATTTCAATCATTGTACCGATCTTGTAAGCAACAGTTGCTCCGCGCTCTGCGAATACCTGCTTGGCGGTGCGGTTGATGATGTCGGCTTGTATCTGGATTTCCTTAAGCACACCCACGAGAGGCACCATGATCTTCGGATGCACGTCGATGCCGCGAGCCTTGCAGTTGAGCGCAGCTTCGATGATGGCACGAGCCTGCATTTCGGTGATTTCGGGATAAGTGGTGCCGAGGCGGCAGCCGCGGTGTCCGAGCATCGGGTTGAACTCTTCGAGGCTGTCGCACACTTGTTTCACTTTCTCAATGGTGAGACCGAGTTCCTCTGCGAGTTCTTTCTGAGTGGCAAGCTGATGGGGAACAAATTCGTGCAATGGCGGGTCGAGCAGACGGATTGTCACGTCGAGTCCGTCCATGGCCTCAAAGATACCTTCAAAGTCGCCACGCTGCAGCGGCAGAAGCTTGTTCAATGCAATGCGGCGGCTCATTTCGTCACTTGCGATAATCATTTCGCGCATAGCCTTGATGCGGTCGCCCTCGAAGAACATGTGCTCTGTGCGGCACAGACCGATACCTTTGGCGCCGAAGCGGCGAGCCACTTTTGCGTCACGAGGCGAATCGGCATTGGTGTAAACCTGCATCTTGGTGTATTTGTCGGCGAGTTTGAGCACTGCTGCGAAGTCGCCCGACATGTCGGCGTCAACGGTGGAAACGAGTCCGTCGTAAACTTCTCCGGTAGAGCCGTTGATAGAAATCCAGTCGCCCTCCTTATAAGTCTTGCCGCGCATTTCCACTGTGCGAGCCTTGTAGTTTACCTTAATTTCACCGGCACCCGAAACGCAGCATTTGCCCATTCCGCGAGCCACCACTGCTGCGTGCGATGTCATACCGCCACGAGCGGTGAGGATACCCTGAGCCACCGACATGCCGCGGAGATCTTCGGGAGAAGTCTCGAGGCGAACCATGATGACTTTCTTGTTGCGGGAAGCCCATTCTTCGGCGTCGTCGGCGAAGAACACGATGCGGCCTGTGGCAGCGCCCGGAGAAGCGGGCAGACCCTTAGCCACAACCTTTGCGTGAGATACGGCCGATTTGTCGAATACGGGGTGCAGAAGCTCATCGAGTTTTTCCGGTTCCATGCGTTTGAGAACGGTCTTTTCGTCGATTGCGCCTTCGCGGAGCAGATCCATGGCGATTTTCACCATAGCGGCACCGGTGCGTTTACCGTTACGCGTCTGGAGCAACCAGAGCTTGCCGTTCTGGATGGTGAACTCCATGTCTTGCATATCGTGGTAGTGGTCTTCGAGGCGTTGCTGAATTTCCACGAGCTGAGCGGCACATTCGGGCATTGACTCTTCAAGTGAAGGATATTTCTCTTTGCGAACGTCTTCGCTGATTCCCTGAAGTTTTGCCCAGCGGCGGCTGCCTTCGGTCATAATCTGCTGTGGTGTGCGAACACCGGCAACCACGTCTTCACCCTGAGCGTTGATGAGGTATTCACCGTTGAAGAGACGCTCGCCTGTGGCTGCGTCGCGCGAGAATGCCACACCTGTTGCGGAGGTGTTGCCCATGTTGCCGTAAACCATAGCCTGAACGTTAACGGCAGTTCCGTATTCTTCCGGAATCTGGTTCATGCGGCGGTAGAGGATGGCGCGCTCGTTGTTCCAACTGTCGAACACAGCGTAGAGTGCGCCCCAGAGCTGATCCCATGCGTTGGTGGGGAATTCCTTGCCAGTGCCTTCGAGGACGGCTTTCTTGAAGCGAACCACAAGAGTCTTGAGGTCGTCAACGTCGAGTTCTGTGTCGAACTGAACGCCTTTCTTGGCCTTCACATCTTCGATGATAGCCTCGAACGGGTCGATGTCGGTCTTGCTCTGCGGCTTCATGCCGAGAACCACGTCTCCATACATCTGCACGAAGCGGCGGTAGCTGTCCCATGCAAAACGGGGATTGCCGCTCTTCTGTGCCAGAGTCTCGGCAACTTCGTCGTTGATACCGAGGTTGAGCACTGTGTCCATCATACCCGGCATGGAAACCGGAGCACCGGAGCGAACAGAAACCAACTGTGGGTTGGCTGGGTCGTTGAATTTGTTGCCGGTAAGACTTTCGATGTGTTCGATTGATTTCTTCACATCGTCCTTGATAAGAGCCACCACTGCTTCACGTCCCTTCTGGTTGTAAAGAGTGCAGACTTCTGTTGTGATGGTGAAGCCCGGAGGAACGGGAACACCGATAAGATTCATCTCGGCAAGGTTTGCGCCTTTTCCGCCCAGAAGATCTCTCATGTCGGCACGGCCTTCAGCTTTGCCATTACCGAATGTGTAAATTGTTTTCATATAAAAAACTTAATTAAGTTATGATTAAAAATGAATTTTCGAACAAAACGGAAATCCGTAATTTTGTGCAAAGATAACAAAAAAATCTTCAATTAGCAATAGTTGAACCGGGGTTAAATGATAATAAAATGCTAACTTTGCAAGTGAATCATAAAAACAGAGCAGACGTGAGTAAGAAGAAAGTGTTGCCCGTTGTTGAAGGGCTTGAAATAAAGGGCGTTGCAGCCGAAGGCAAGAGCATCGCGAGGTGGAACGACCTTGTGGTGTTTATTCCTTTCGGGGCGCCAGGCGATGTGGCGGATGTGAAAATCGACCGCAAGAAACACAGTTTTGCCGAGGGGCACATTGAGCGGCTGGTTACACCGAGTCCGATAAGGGTGGAGCCGTTCTGTGAGCATTACGGAGTGTGCGGCGGCTGCAAATGGCAGCATCTGCCTTATGAATACCAGTTGAAGTGTAAGCGTCAGCAGGTGGTTGACGCATTGGAGCGCATCGCGAAGGTGGAACTGCCTGAGATTAACGACACTTTAGGCTCGGAGCGGACAGTCTGCTACAGGGACAAGCTTGAATTTACGTTCTCGAACAAGAGCTGGCTCACACGGGAGCAGCTGGAACGCGGTGATGAGTTCAGCGACCGCGATGCCGTGGGGTTCCATATTCCCGGCGCGTTCGACAAGGTGCTCGACATACGCAAATGCTGGCTTGAGGATGACATAAACAACCGCATCCGTCTCATGATAAAAGACTATGCCAAGCAACGCGGCTACACGTTCTATGACTTGCGCAGCCAGACCGGACTGATGCGGCAGATGATGATAAGGGTGGCAAGCACTGGAGAAGTGATGCTTGCCGTGGTGTTTGGCGAAGATGCTCCAGATGCGATAGCCGATGTGATGAATAAGGTTGGCGGCGAATTCCCTGAGATAACGTCGCTGTTCTATGTGGTGAATCTTAAGGCAAATGATTCGCTTGGCGACCAGGAGTTTGTGCTGTGGCGCGGCAAGGAGTATATCGAGGAGGAAATGGAGGGCTTGCGTTTCAGGGTGGGACCCAAGTCGTTCTATCAGACCAACTCGCTCCAGGCGTATGAACTTTATAAGGTGGCGCGGCGGATGTGCGAGCTGAAAGGCGATGAACTCGTTTACGATTTATACACCGGAACCGGGACCATTGCCAATTTCGTGGCACGGAAATGCCGTGCCGTGGTTGGAATTGAGTATGTGGCGGAAGCCATAGAGGATGCCAAGCTGAATTCCAAGGTGAATGGGATAGAAAACACCAGATTCTTTGCCGGCGACGTGAAGGACGTGCTGACCGATGACTTCGTGAAGCATAACGGCCGTCCGGATGTGATTATCGTCGACCCTCCGCGCGCAGGGATGCACGGTGATGTGGTTAATGTGATAATGAATGCGGCTCCACGCAGGATAGTGTATGTTAGTTGCAACCCGGCGACCCAGGCGCGGGATATTGCCTTGCTGGACTCGAAATACCGTGTGGTGGAGGTTCAGCCGGTGGATATGTTCCCCCACACACATCATGTGGAGAACGTGGTGCGTCTGGATTTACGATAAATCCTAATTGTCGATTTGCGATAAGTTGGAATTGTAGTATTTCGGGTCGTCGGTGACATTGTTGCCGACGAACGGTGGCTTTTCGTAACGTTGATCCGACGAACTCAGTTCAATCTCGGCTATGGTGAGTCCTTCCAGATCTCCGTGGAACTCGTCAACTTCCCATTTGTTGCCCATATAGGGAACTATGTGCCTCGTTTTTGAAATCACTCTCGGCAGGCAGAGTGCCAGGAGTTCCATGGCTTCGTCCATTGGCAGCGCATATTCAAATTCATTCCGTGTGTCGCCGCTGTTGCGGCCTTTTATGGTGAGAAATGCCTTGTCGTTGGCAATCCTTACGCGGATGGTGCAGTCGGTGTGCCGCGAGAGGTATCCTTGCCTGATGTTAATGACCTTGGTGGCAAGCGATTTGTACTTGTCAGAAGTGACAAGGTATTTGTGTTCTATTTCAAGTGCCATTTGTCAGTTCAGTCGATGAATCGGTTGATGATATCGTGATAGGAGTCGATGCGGCGGTCGCGCAGGAACGGCCACCAGTGGCGTACAGTCTCGGTCCGGTTGAGTTCTACGTCCACCACACTTTCCGTCTCTTCGTTTATCGGTGCCTCGAAGAAAAGTTCTCCCTGCTGTCCGGCAATGAAACTGCTTCCCCAGAAGGAGATTCCGTTCGTTCTGTTCGAAGGGTCGGGCTCATGCCCTGTGCGGTTTACAGTTATCACTGGAATGCCGTTTGCTATGGCATGTGCGCGCTGTATTGTCTTCCATGCGTTGATTTGCCGCAGTTGCTCCTGTTCTGAATCGGTCGACTCAAACCCGATGGCGGTGGGGTAGATGAGCAATCTGGCACCCTTCAGCGCCATGATACGTGCGGCTTCTGGATACCACTGGTCCCAGCAGACGAGTACGCCAATTTTGCCCAGTGAAGTGTTGATTGGCTCAAATCCCAGATCTCCAGGGGTGAAGTAGAATTTCTCGTAGTAGGCAGGGTCGTCGGGTATGTGCATCTTGCGGTATTTGCCGGCTATTGAGCCGTCGGTGTCAAATACCACAGCGGTATTGTGGTGGAGTCCCGGCGCACGTTTTTCGAACAGTGATGTCACCAGTACGATTCCGCATTTCCTTGCTACCTGCGAATAGATTTGTGTGGCTGGACCCGGAATGGGCGTTGCAAGAGCAAAATTGTCCACATTCTCTTCCTGGCAGAAATACAGGGAATCGTGAAGTTCCTGTAGGGCGACGAGCTGTGCTCCTTTTTGCGAAAGACGCTCTATTTTCTCGATGAGGTTATTTCTGTTGGACTCAACAGACGGTGAGTTTTTTTGCTGAATGATTCCGATTTTCATAGTTGAGCAGAATTTTTAATCAGTTGCATGGTGACGCAGTGGAGCGAACCATGCTGTTGTATCAGTGGAGTGCAGTCGATTCCGATTATTTTCCTGTCGGGGAAGGCTTTCCCGATAATGGCGAGAGCCTCAATGTCGAGGTGCGGCTGGTTGTAAGTCGGAACAAGAACGGCACCGTTAATGACAAGGAAGTTGGCATAAGTGGCAGGCAGCCTGTTCCCTTCCGAATCAAAAATGGGGTCGGGCAGGGGAAGTGGGATGAGATTGTAGGGGTTTCCGTCTGCGTTGGTGAACGATTTCAGCTCCTGTTCCATGGCCTGCAGGGCGATGAAATGCGAGTCGTTCATGTCGTAGCACGCGGTGTAAAGGATGGTGTTGCCCGGAGCGAAGCGCGCGAGAGTGTCGATGTGGGCGTCGGTGTCATCACCGGAAAGAGTCCCGTTTCTCAAAAACAGTATTTTCCTTGCTCCCAAATAATTACACAGCAAACCTTCAAGTGTTTGTTTAGGTGTGTTTTCGTTCCTGTTTTCAGAAAGCAGACACTGAGAGGTGGTGAGGACAGCACCATTTCCGTCGGAATCGATGGAGCCGCCTTCGAGAACGAAGTCGAGGTGATTCTCCATTGGTGCGCGAAAAGCGTGAGCTTCGTTGTGGCGCCTGTTTATGTGGTTGTCAAGGTTTGCCGGGAATTTCATGCCCCAGGCATTGAATTTGAAATTTAGGAGTAGGGGATTTCCGTCGGTCAAAACAGAAATGGGGCCAAAGTCGCGCGCCCATGTGTCGTTTGTGGGAATCTTAAAGCAATGCAACCGCTCGCTGTGCGTATGATTCAGGAAAGTGCGATTAACCTCCTCGGGGTCTGGCGTTACGATTATAAGGTGCTGATAATTAAGAATTTCGTTGGCTATGTTTGTAAAACATGCAGTAACTTCCGGCAAGATGTAAAGCCAGTCGGTGTTCTTATGTGGCCAAGCCATCAATATGGCATCCTGTGGGTGCCATTCAGGAGGGAAGTTGCGTGCCATAGATTACGTAACGTAGTTCTCATTAAAATTGTTCGCTGATTTCTTCCTCCCAGAGTTGATCGCGGGATTCAATAAGTTCGTCGAGGTAATCCTGATAGCCTGTTTTATTGTCGTAGCCATGCTCCTCGCACCATATCTTGTATTCTTGTTTGAGGTTTTTATCTTCGCTGAGCATTCTTTCGAATTCTTTGTCAACGGCATTTACGCGACTGTATTGGTCGAGAAGAGATCTTAGTATTTCAGATATGTCGTACATAGTAAAGAATGTTTAGATGATTTAAGAACTCAATTTTATGTCTGTCCAAAGTTAAAAAAATAATTGGTAATATCCAAATATGAAATGCAGTAAATTATTAAATGAACAAAAAGTCGTTATCTTAACAATTTTTGTGCGGTATGGGCACTAATGTGGCACTTTACCGAAATAACTTTGTAACATGAAAAACGAGAAGTCAAAAAACAAAAGCAATAGAAAGATGGAAAGAGCAATTGTTATCACAGAACGGGTTATGAGAAGAATGCGCGGATTGGATGCCAGCGAACGCAGACTGATGATGCACACACTTGCGTGCGATGAGATATTGAAAATCGACAGGGATGTGGTGCTTACTCCGGAACAGGAGATGATGTATCTTCTCATACACGACAGTGTGATGAGAGATTCTGTTCGGTGGGGGGAAAGTTAGCGTCCACCCACCGGAAATTGTCGCTCTCGTTAGATGAACTTATTTGTCCAGGTGGGTGATAGCCGCGGCTGTCTTGGCTGCGAGTCGGGCATTGTTCAGGACGAGCTGGATGTTGGCAGCCAGACTGTCGCCGCCGGTAATGTCTTTGATTTTGGCGAGCAGGAAGGGAGTGCTCTGTTTCCCACGTATGCCGAGTCGGTTGGCTTCTTCCACAGCCTGGTCAATCGCTTTATTGATTATTTCGGCTGGCATGGAGTACTCTTCGGGAATGGGATTGGTGACAAGCATTCCGCCTTTGAGCCCCATTTGGAGTTTTGCGTTGAAGGCCTGTGCAAGTTCTTCAGGTGTGTCGATGCGGTAGTCAACGCCGAAACCGCTGTGGCGGGTGTAGAATGCCGGGAGTTCTTTGGTACCATAACCGATAACGGGCACACCTTTAGTCTCAAGATATTCGAGGGTCAGCCCCAGATCGAGGATGGATTTTGCTCCGGCGCATACGACCATTACCGGTGTCTGTGCAAGTTCTTCCAGGTCGGCAGAGATGTCCATCGTTGTTTCTGCTCCGCGGTGCACGCCGCCGATTCCGCCGGTGGCGAAGACACGGATGCCTGCCATTGCGGCAATAATCATCGTTGTGGTTACTGTGGTGGCACCGTCTTCCTTACGGGCGATGAGCACGGGAAGGTCGCGGCGTGAAGCCTTGATAACATCCTGTCCCTTTTTGCCGAGATACTCTATCTCTTCGGGGGTGCAACCCGCCTTGAGTTTACCGCCTATGATTGCGATTGTGGCAGGTGTGGCGCCGTTTTCGCGGATTGTCTGTTCCACGCGCAGGGCTGTTTCCACGTTTTGCGGGTAGGGCATTCCGTGCGAGATGATGGTTGATTCGAGAGCAACTACCGGCTTATTGTTGTTGAGTGCATTCTGTACTTCTTCTGAAATTGAAAGATACTTGTTCATGATTAATAGTTGGGGGTTGTTTATTATTGAATGAATTTTTTAATGTCAGGATTTACCGCGCTTGGCGAGAGCAGAGTGGCATAAGCGGCTTTCAGCCCGCAGAGGGCGGTTTCCGGGAAAGGATTCCCGATGAGGAAGTCGTGGACGACTCCCGCGAGGAAAGCGTCGCCAGCACCGGTCGTGTTAATCACATCAACCGGTATGGCTGGATATGTGGAGATGGTGGACTGGTCGCTGCAGATTACGCCGTCGGCACCTATTGTGAGGAAGATTTCGCTCACACCCATTTCATGGATGGACTTGAGCGCCGCATCCATGTCGTTTTCGCCCGTGATGACTTGAGCCTCAATTTTGTTGAGTTTTAGAATGATTCTGCCGTGGGATTTGGCATTGCAGAGCGCTTCAACCATTCGCTTCGCCTTCGTAGTACTTACGGCATCGATGAACACAGGTGGGGTGCAGTTTTCAAAGATGAACTGCAGCGCCCCGGTAGTGAGGTTGGTGTCGATTACTACGGCGGCTGAAGAATTGATTTCCGTGATTCTTTCCGAGAGGAACTCAGGCGTAATCTCCGAAATGGAATCGGTGTCGGCCACTGCGGCAATCATGTCGCCGGAGAGGTCGTTGATACATAGATACACACCGTTTCTCCGGTCCTGAAACTGTTTTGCCAGACTGATGTCGAGACCTTCATCGGCGCAATGTTTCAATGCGAGATTGCCGAAGGAATCGGAACCGAACGCTGTGATAAACCTGACATCGTTGCCGAGAAGGGCAAGATTCAAGGCAATATTGTGGGCAACGCCACCAAAGCCTACGGCCACATTCCCGGGGATGGAGTCGCCATGAAGAAATTTCTCGGTCAGGTTGGCGGAGATATCAACGTTTGCGCCCCCGATTACAGTAACTCTTTTACTCATGATTTATATTTTGTGCGAAGTAACGAAAAAGCGAGTCCTTCTATTTATATAAAGCAAATCGCTTGTTTACTTGTTAACTCGTTAACTTGTTTACGAACCCATGGCGATTTCAGCCAGCTTCACCACGTCGTTCACTTCAATCTTGCCGTTATGGTCAATGTCGGCTACCGATAGAGTAACTCCGTTCATTGAGCCACCCATGGCGATTTCAGCAAGTTTCACCACGTCGTTAACTTCAATCACGCCGTTTCCGTCCAGGTCGCCAAGTAATGCTCCACTTTGGTCCTCAACCTTATTGGTGAAATCTTTCCATTGCGAGGCAGTTTTGTACTTGCTCAACGTCCCCTTTGGAATGTGGAGTACGCACGTGGATGTGGGAACGTTCGAGAAGACCGAAGAACCCATCGTTACATTTCCCGGGTTGGTAATCTTGCTGTAGATATTAGCCAGTTTTTCGCATCCGTAAAAAGCCATCTGGCCGATTGATGTAACTGAACTTGGGATGGTCAATGTCTTCATTGCGGTGCAGCCGACAAAAGCCTGAGCGTTGATTGTAGTAACCGAGTTACCTATGGTAACGCTTGTTATGCCACTGCAAATGTAAAAAGCCATCTGGCCGATTGAAGTCACAGAGTTTCCTATTGTCACGCTTGTAATGCCGGTGCAAGACATGAAAGCGCCCGTATCTATTTTTGTTACGGTGTAGGTCTTCCCACCATAAGTTACAGATGCTGGTATGTTCACGCTTCCACTAAGAGATGTGTAACGGGGATAAGAGGAACTTTCGGCTGTTACGGTCACCGACTTGTTGTCGGAATTGATGAGATAGCACAGACCGTTAACCTTGAAGCTGTAGGCATGGGCATTAACTGTCATGGCGAGAATGAACAGCAATAAAACGTAAATCTTTTTCATAATTAGTTTATGGTTTTGTGCAAAGTTACGAAA
>JAGCVR010000023.1 GCA_017962285.1 Muribaculaceae bacterium
GATGTCCATCTGTGTGGCGGTGATGCCGTTCACCGTGCCTGTCACCTTGAAGTCCATGTCGCCAAGGTGGTCTTCGTCGCCCAGGATGTCGGAAAGCACCGCGTGTTTCACGTTGCCCTCATCGGTAATAAGTCCCATTGCGATACCTGCCACGGGGCGTTTCATCTTCACACCTGCATCGAGCAGTGCGAGGCATCCGGCACACACTGTTGCCATTGATGATGAACCGTTGCTTTCAAGGATGTCGCTCACGATGCGCACCGTGTAGGGAAAATCCTCTGTGGGCAGCATACGCTTCAGGGCGCGGTGTGCCAGGTTTCCGTGACCTATTTCGCGGCGGCTAAGTCCGCGTGGCGCCTTTGCTTCGCCGGTGGCAAAGCCGAGGAAGTTGTAGTGAAGCAGGAAACGTTCGTTGCTGTGGTTTAGCACGTCGTCCACAAGTTTCTCATCGAGTTTCGTGCCAAGCGTAACGGTGGCAAGAGCCTGAGTCTCACCGCGTGTAAACACGGCCGAGCCGTGAGGCCAGGGCAGGTAATCGGTCTGGCACCAGATGGGGCGAATCTCGTTGGTCTTGCGACCGTCGAGGCGGATGTGCTCGTCGAGGATGCAGCGGCGAACTGCGTCGCGCTGAACATCGTGGAAATAACGGGCAATCATCAGTTCTTTCTCTTCGCGCTCCTCTTCGGGGATGGTTTCCAGGAAATCATCGTGGATTTTCTGGAACGACTCGTTGCGCCACTGCTTGTCGGCGCTTCCAGCCTTTGCTATTTCGTAGCACTTGGGATAACATTCCTGGCGAACACGCTCCTTTATCTCCTCGTCGTCGGTCTCGTGGCAGTATTCGCGCTTGGTTACGCCAAGTTCTGCTGCAAGTTCTTTCTGTGCCACGCACATGGGCTTGATGGCTTCGTGGGCGGCTTTGAGGGCTGCGATGAGGTCGTCCTCGCTGCATTCGTCCATTTCGCCTTCCACCATCATGATGTTGTCGTAGGTGGCTCCTACCATCAGCTCCATGTCGGCTTCCTGCATCTGCTCAAAGGTGGGGTTGATGACGAATTCTCCACCTATTCTGGCAACACGCACTTCCGAGATGGGCTCTTCAAATGGGATGTCGCTCACGGCGATGGCTGCCGAGGCGGCAAGTCCTGCCAGTGCATCGGGGGCATCCACTCCGTCGCTCGAGAACATTATCACATTCACAATGGTGTTGGCATGATAATTCGAGGGGAAAAGCGGGCGCAGCACGCGGTCCACAAGACGCGATGTGAGAATCTCGTAATCCGACGCGCGTCCTTCTCGCTTGGTGAAACCTCCAGGGTAACGGCCAAATGCCGAATATTTTTCTTTGTATTCAACTTGAAGGGGCATGAAATCGGCTCCTTCTTCGGCTTCTTTTGCAGAAACCACTGTGGCAAGCAGCATAGTGTTGCCAAATCGTAATTCAACGGCTCCATCGGCTTGCTTGGCAAGCTTTCCAGTTTCGAGGGTGATAACACGTCCATCACCCAGTACGATGGTTTTCTTTGTAGGTGTTAACATATAAAATTAAATTATTCTTAAAAATCGAGCAAAGATAGCAAATAGTTTTCAGTTATCGGGTATGGTGGCTCTGCTTTTTTATTATAATAATGTATTTTAGGCAGTTTTGGACGTCAAAACCAATATAATTTCACAAGATACTCCCACTTTTTTAGGAAATATGTGTATCTTTGCGCAGAATAATGATACTTAAATATCGGAATAATGAGTAAAGATAACGACATTAAAATTCAGCAAGAAGTGATGGAACTTCCCGAGAACGCGTTCCGGGAATTGAAGAAAGATGAAAAATATGTTCCTGTGCTTAAGCCCGAGCGTCAGTATCGCGAAGTTACTGCCTACTCGGTTACCATGGGTCTGATAATGGCGGTGATTTTCAGTGCCGCTGCTGCTTATCTGGGGTTGAAGGTGGGGCAGGTGTTCGAGGCTGCCATTCCTATCGCCATCATCGCCGCCGGTGTGAGCGGTGTGATGAAACGCAAGAATTCGCTTGGCGAAAACGTCATCATCCAGTCGATTGGTGCGGCAAGCGGTATAGTAGTGGCTGGTGCTATCTTCACCCTGCCGGCACTCTATATCCTGCAGGCAAAATACCCCGACATAACCGTGAACTTCCTAGAGGTGTTCCTGAGCTCTCTGCTCGGTGGCACTCTGGGAATACTTTTCTTTATCCCGTTCCGGAAATATTTCGTGAGCGACATGCACGGCAAGTTCCCCTTCCCTGAGGCAACTGCTACTACTCAGGTGCTTATCAGCGGTGAGAAAGGTGGCGCGCAGGCAAAGCCGCTGCTTATTGCAGGTCTTGTGGGTGGCATCTACGACTTCCTCCTTTCAACTTTCGGATGGTGGAAGGAAGTCGTGACTACCGCGGCTCTGCCGGCATTGCAGAACATCACCGACAATGTGAAAATGGTGTTCAAGGTGAATACTCAGGCGGCCATACTTGGTCTCGGTTACATCATCGGTCTCCGCTACAGTTTCATTATTTTCGCCGGTAGCGCGTTTATCTGGTGGATAATAGTTCCCCTGATGGGCTCAAATCCTGAAATGGCTGGAAGCACTGCTGAAGAAATCTTCCGCGGCGGTGCCCGCTATATCGGTATTGGCGGTATCGCCATGAGCGGTATCATCGGCATTGTCAAGTCTTGGGGCGTGATTAAGAGTGCCGTGGGACTTGCCGGAAAATCCTTCGGCAAACAGGCCGACACACAGGTGAAGGTGGAGCGCACCCAGCGCGACATTTCCATGAAGGCTCTCGTCTTTGCGCTGGCTGCGGCATTGCTCATCACATTCGTGTTTTTCTACATAGGAGTCATTCACCATCTGTGGCAGACAATAGTGGCATTCCTCGTGGTTACCGTCATCGCCTTCCTGTTCACTACCGTGGCGGCCAATGCCATCGCCATCGTGGGCAGTAATCCCGTGAGCGGCATGACGCTGATGACACTCATCATTGCCAGCGGCATATTCGTGAGCATTGGTCTCAGCGGCTCAAAGGGTATTGTGGCAAGCATGGTGATTGGCGGTGTGGTCTGTACCGCATTGTCCATGGCAGGAGGTATGGTTACCGATATGAAAATCGGTTACTGGCTTGGAACCACGCCGGCAAAACAGCAGACGTGGAAATTCGTGGGAACCATTGTCAGTGCTGCAACTGTGGGTGGCGTAATGCTGATTCTGAACAAAGTGTATGGCTTTGTGGGCGACGATGCTCTGGTGGCTCCTCAAGCCAATGCCATGGCTGCCGTTATCGATCCTCTGATGATGGGCGGCGATACTCCGTGGCTGCTCTATATCGTTGGTGCAATCCTCGCATGTATGCTCAACTGGCTCGGTGTGCCGGCGCTGGCATTCTCGCTTGGTATGTTCATCCCGCTTGAGTTGAACCCCCTCTGCTCATTGGTGGCGCCATAAGTTGGTTCGTGAGCACTCGCACCAAGAACGAAGAAGTGAACAAAGCTCGTCAGGAACGTGGAACTTTGCTCGCTTCCGGATTCATCGCCGGTGGCGCGCTGATGGGTGTGGTAAGTGCCGGAATGCGTTTCTTCGGCTTCAGTTACGAGAGTACGGTTGGCGATTCCGCCGCAAGCATCCTTGCGATAGTTCTTTACCTTGCACTTATCGCTTATCTGGCTGTGAGCTGCATCAGGGCGAAGAAAAATGAATGACGTGATTTCGGATTGAAATAATGGTACACATAAATGTGGGATTTCAGAATCATCTGGAATCCTACATTCGTTATTTAGATGTGGCTGAAGTTCGTCTTCGACGCACTTCAATGCTGTCGCAACTACACCAAGCTTCGCGCATCTTTGATGCGCTCGCATGGTGCTTCATATTGAAATCGGGTCTCCGACCCGCCCGACTTCTTCGAAGTCTTTAACTCCTGCGTCTTGCCCAGCGTGCGACCAATCCACCATCATCATTCACCGCCACAGTCACCTCGCCCAGAGGGCGAGCATTTTAGTAACCCTCAGTGCCACAGCGAAATGCGTAGCATTGAGTTGTGAACTGGGGGCCGAAGTCCCACACTCCACTGTCGCCCGACGGGCGACCACCTCGTTATGATACACTTTCTTTGTTTTCAGTCGTGATACACTAGTCTCTTGAAATTAGCCTGGTAACTGTCCATCAGTTTCAGCACATCGGCAGGCTTCTCAATCGTTTGGGGGTGAAGGCTCATGCTGTCGTCTTTTACTGGCCAGTCCTTCACTGCCGGGGCAACCTTGATAACCTTGCTGTTTTCGAAATAGAAACGGTATTCTTGCTTTGCGTCGCCCTCTTCGCGGACCAGAAGGGCAAACATGGGGTCACCTTTCTCAGGGTCCCAGAGGAATTCCCAGTAATAGGAGTGGATGCCCATGGCGTAGGTGATCTTGCAGGTAAGGAAATAGAGCTTGCTGTCCTCCGAGCCGTCGTAGGAGTACTGCTGCTGAGTGAAATAGTACTTCTCGTGCCGTTCATGCATGCCGGAACCGGGAAGGTTTTGAGCCACGTCAATGCAAGCCTCGTTGAACATCTGGTCTTCGAATGGCTTGTCATTCATCATGTTGAGCCTGTTTGCGTAGGTCTCACGGATTTCGGCAATGCGTTTGCCGTGCGACTGGGCATTGGCGAATACTGCGGCAAAAAGTGTTGCCGCAAGGATTAGTGTGATGCGTGTTTTCATATCGGTGTTGTTTTTAATCAGCCAGATTCACTTCTTCGCCCATGGCAAACACTGCCTTTAGGTTGATGTCATCGTCGAAAATCAGGATATCGGCGTCCTTGCCTTCCTGTAGCGTGCCCTTTCGGTCGTAGATTCCAAGAATCCGCGACGGTGTCTCCGATGCCATCCGGCACGCGTCGTCGAGAGGAATACCGGCTACTTTCACCGCCGTGCGAATCAGCCGGTCCATGGTAGCGATACTTCCTGCAAGAGCCGAACGGTCGGCAAGTTTACACACTCCGTCTTCTATGATTACTCGTGGGTCGAACGCCTGTGTGCTGTCGCTCGCTGCCACGGCAAGTGCGTCGGTTACGAGTGCTGTCCGCTCAAGCCCCTTTGCCCTGTAAACGAGCTGCAATAGTGGTGGCGGAACGTGTATTCCGTCGGCGATGACTTCCACGGTCATGTTTTCCATCAGATAGACGGCTTCCACAGTGCCGGCATGCTTGAACTCGCGCACGTTGTGGAATCCGGGCATGGCATTGTAGAAGTGTGTGACATGGCTGTAGCCCGATTCGTAGGCGGCGCGGATGTCTTCATACTCTGCCTCTGTGTGTGCAATGGCTGCTATCACTCCGTTGTGCGACAGGAATCGCCCAAGCTTCAGGGCGCCCGGTAATTCTGGCGCAGAGTCCCCTCGCTTTATGCATTTATATGCTCCCACCAGATACTGGTATTCATCGGGGTCGGGCATGCGGATGATGTCGGGCAGCTGTGCTCCTGCGCGGCGGGGGTTGAAGTATGGACCTTCGAGGTGAAGACCCAGGATGGGGCTTTTGGGGTCCTCCATCAGTTGTGCGCATGTTGTGGCTGCTGTTTCAATCATGGGAAGCGTGGATGAGGAAAGCGTGGGGAGTATGGCGGTGGTGCCATGCTTGAGGTGAGCTGTTACGGCAGTGTTGAATGCTTCCGGAGTGCCCTCCATGAAATCGCTTCCGCCTCCTCCGTGAACGTGCATGTCGATACCGCCCGGAACCACATGCATCCCGTGTGCGTCAATCTTCTTGGCTTCAGAAATCAGCTCGCCGTCGGTGGAAATCTCAATTATTCTCCCTTTGTTGAAAATAACCGATGCGCCGTTGAGCCATCCCTTCGAAGTAAGAACATGTCCGTTGTAAATCTGAGTGAGCATTTTTCTTAAGAATTATTCTCTCTTCTTCCCTTAATGCAAAGGTAATAATTAAAAATATTTCTGAAAATGATTATGTGTAATTTATGTTTTGTTAACATAAATTTAATGTTGTTTGCGATTTCAAGGATGCCTTTTGGGGCTTGGTTTTTCCGGTTTCGAGACTGTTTCACCTTAAAAAATGTGAATATAAGGTGTCTTATAGTGTTAATGTGGGAAAAAATGAGTAACTTTGCTTGTTAAACTGTGCCTGTTGCAAAAAAGATGAGGGCGTAAGGCCGTTTTTGTGGCTTGCACAAGAAAATTTAAAGAAAAATGGATTTGAAGAAAGTGTTGTATGTGTCGCAGGAGATTTCTCCCTATTTACCGGAATCGCCAATGTCGGTAGCGAATATTGAACTGCCCAAGGCAATGCAGGAGCGGGGCGTGGAAGTGCGTACTTTTATGCCGAAATACGGCTTCATAAACGAGCGCCGTAACCAGCTTCACGAAGTAATCAGGCTCAGCGGCATGAACCTTATTATTGATGACACAGATCATCCCCTTATTATAAAAGTGGCAACTCTGCAGCCTTCGCGAATGCAAGTCTATTTTATCTTCAACGAAGACTACTTTGGCGGCCACCGCGGCGCGGAAACCATCCCCGGTCCCTTCGCCAGCGCGGAAGACGCGGAGAAAGTCCTGTTCTGACCGGAAAAGGAC
>JAGCVR010000024.1 GCA_017962285.1 Muribaculaceae bacterium
CATAACGGACATGAGCACGGTCATCATGAGCACGAACATCACCAAGAGCATGGCGGATTGAAGCGGCAGATAGCATTGGCTCTGCTCACCGCTGTACTTCTTGCGGCTGCCATCTTCGTGGAAAAGCGATTCAACCTTGCCACATGGCAGTTGCTGATAATTTACCTCATTCCTTATCTGCTGATAGGGTGGGGAACAATCTGCGAAGCCGTGGAAGGGCTGCTGGAAGGTGACGTGTTCAACGAACATTTCCTGAGGGCGATAGCCACCGCTGGCGCGCTGCTCATAGGGTTCCTGCCAGGAGCCGAGCCGGAGTTTGCCGAGGCGGTTGCCGTGATGCTGTTTTTCTATGTTGGCGAAATGTTTGAGCATTACGCCGAGGGGCAGAGCCGCCGAAGCATCTCCCATCTGATGGATATCCGCCCCGACATCGCCACCGTGGAGCGTGGCGGCATTGCCACCGAAGTGTCGCCGTCGGAAGTCGTGCTGGGTGAAATAATTGTAGTGAAGCCCGGCGAGAAGGTCCCGCTCGACGGGGTTGTCGCAGAGGGCAGCACATCGCTCAATACTGTGGCGCTCACCGGTGAGAGTATGCCGCGCGAGGCAGCCGTGGGCGACGAGGTATTGTCGGGTTGCGTGAACCTGTCGGGGGTGATACGCGTTAGGGTTACCAAAGAATTTGGCGAAAGCACTGTTCAGAAAATCCTGAATCTGGTGGAGCAGGCTGAGGAACACAAGTCGCAGCGAGAGGCGTTCATTACGCGGTTTGCCCGTGTCTATACGCCCATAGTGACGGGCATAGCCTTGGCAGTGGCGTTCTTGCCGCCGATGTTGCTCGGCTCGTTTGCGGAGCAGTTCCCTACGTGGCTCTACCGTGCGCTGATGCTGCTGGTGATTTCATGTCCGTGTGCCCTCGTAATCAGTGTGCCTTTGTCGTTCTTCGGCGGAATAGGGAAGGCTTCCCGCAACGGCATTCTGGTGAAAGGCGGCAACTGCTTCGACGCATTGGCTGAACTTGATACCGTAGTCTTTGACAAGACCGGTACGCTTACTGAGGGAAAATTCTCGGTGGTGACTGTCCATCCCGAAAAGTGCGACGATACGCGTCTGCTTCATCTTGCGGCGCATGTGGAGCATTATTCCACGCATCCAATCGGTGCTGCTTTGCGTGAGGCTTTTCCAGAGGAGGCAACCGACGGCTGCGCTGTTTCTGAAGTGAAGGAAATAGCAGGCCATGGTGTTCAGGCTTTGGTGGGCAGCGAAATGGTGAGCGTGGGCAATGAAAAGATGATGGGACTTGTGGGGGCGCAGTGCCGCGAATGCCATGAGTGTGGTCACGACGGCACTATGATACACGTTGCCATCGATGGAGAATATGCCGGTCATATCGTTATCAGCGACGTGGTGAAAGATGGCAGCGCACAAGCCATAACCGACTTGAAGGAACTTGGCGTGAAGCGTGTTGTGATGCTTACCGGCGACGGCGAAAAAGTTGCTGAAGCCGTGGCGCGGAAACTCGGGGTGGATGAATATTACTCAAAATTGCTTCCGGCTGAGAAAGTGGAGTACGTAGAGCGGTTGTCGCAATCGGCTGGCGAGGTCAAGAACGGCAAGGCGCTGGCATTCGTGGGCGACGGCATCAACGACGCACCGGTGCTGGCACGAGCCGACGTGGGCGTTGCCATGGGCGGATTAGGGTCGGATGCTGCGATTGAAGCTGCCGACGTGGTGCTGATGGACGATGATCCGCGTAAGGTGGCACGCGCCATAAGAATAGCCCGGCAGACCATCTCGATTGCCAAGCAGAACACCTGGTTCGCGATAGGCGTTAAGGTTCTGATACTCGTTCTTGCCGTGGCAGGACTTGCCACAATGTGGATGGCGGTGTTTGCCGATGTGGGCGTAACGGTTCTGGCAGTGTTCAACGCCATGCGCGCCCTGACGGGAAGGTCAATTACTGAAGGTTAGATATATATTCGTTCTCTTTTCGTGCGGTGGCATCCCAGCTGATTTCATCAGGGAGTTTCTGTTCGATTTTCTCGCAGAGCATCTGTGCTCCGCGCTGAGAAAGACGGTCGATGAACCCGTCGACGAGGGGGAATGTGTTTTCTTTTCCCACGGCTTCGGCAGTTCCACCAACGTCCGAAGCCACAACGTTGGCTCCGCAGGCGAGTGCTTCTGCCGCCACCAGGGGAAGTCCCTCGACGCGGCTTGGCAGAACAAGCAGGTCGGTGCAGTTGAGCAGCGATGGCATCAACTCTGCCGGCTGTGAGCCCCAGAACCGGCAATTCACACCGGCTTGCGCCATGAGTTCTTTAACCTGAGGCAGCAGTTCTCCGTCGCCGATAGTCCAAAATTCTATTTTGTCAGAATCTCCGTCACTGCGCTCAGCTGTCAATTCCACGTGTTTTTCGTTGATTCTGTGGAATATTTCCGGCAATAATGTCACATTTTTCACTGGAGAGAATCGTCCCACAAAGGTTACCACCTTCTTGTCTGACACATCAAATTTTTCGCGGAGAGCAGCGCGTTCACCTGGACTGAACCTGAAGAACTCTGGCGAAGCACCATTTAGGAGAGTATCGGACTGGAATTCGGCGTCTGGGAACACTTCGCGGGCTTTTTGCTCTAAACCCCTGCTCACGAAGAAGTTCATGTCGGCTTTCTGAAGTAATTGTTTAGTCTTCCGCCATATCGCGCTGTCGTTGAGCGGCTCAGTGTGTATGCTTGTCCCGTGCCAGGTGATGAAGCAATGCGAATTACGGATGTTTTTAACTTTGACTGCCACCTCACCGGCGAACCGGTCGTGTGCCACCACCACGTCGAACCTTTTCAGTCGGCTGGCGAGATTCTTCGCGAAACGCGCGAAACAAGGCGCGTCGCACCGGAGAATCCTGTGCGCAATGGCATCAATAAAGCTGCGCTTGAACCAGTGCATGTGAATGGTGAGCCCATCAATATTTATCTCTTGTGGCATTTCCTTCACCTTGTCGCTGTGCCTCAGGCGGCTCATCAGCCATCCGTCGTAGAACTGAATCATGTGGATGGATAAGGTGTGGTTGGAGACAGCTTGCAGATGGAGGGCGCGCTGAATCACGGCGTTGAAGACGCCCAGTCGTTGCCTGACGTCGCCCTCGAAGATTACGGCTATATTCTTATTGCTCACTGACGCAGTGGTTTTGAAACGATTAGTTGAGCAAATTTAGTACAAATCATTCAAATGACCAATGTGAGAGAGAGTAAATTTGCTGATTTGTGGATAAATGTGTAATTTTACACAGAAATTCAGAATTGAAATAATCAAAATAAAAAGAGAAATATGAAATTACTTGAAGGAAAAGTGGCACTGATTACAGGCGCCGCACGAGGAATTGGAAAGGCCCTCGCATTGAAATATGCCGCTGAGGGTGCCGACATTGCGTTTACCGACCTTGTCATTGACGAGAACGGAAAGCAGACCGAGCAGGAGATTGCCGCTCATGGAGTGAAGGTGAAAGGCTATGCGTCGAATGCCGCGAATTTTGATGAGACACAGGAGGTGGTGAGCCAAATCAAGGAGGATTTCGGACACATTGATATTCTTGTGAACAATGCCGGAATCACGAAAGACACCATAATGCTTCGCATGACCGAGGCGCAGTGGGATGCCGTGATGGCCGTAAACCTGAAGTCGGCATTCAACTTCATCCATGCCGTGCTGCCCGTGATGATGCGTCAGCGCGCCGGTTCCATAATCAATATGTCGTCGGTTGTGGGCGTGCATGGAAACGCAGGTCAGGCTAATTATGCCGCGTCGAAGGCAGGATTGATAGCACTTGCCAAGAGCGTCGGCCAGGAGATGGGCAAGCGGGGCATCCGTGCCAATGCCATTGCTCCCGGATTTATCGACACCGCGATGACCCAGGCGCTTCCCGAAGAAATCCGCAAGGAGTGGATAGATAAGATACCTCTGCGCCGAGGCGGTACCGTTGAGGATATTGCCAACGTTGCAACGTTCCTTGCCAGCGACATGAGCAGCTATGTCACCGGTCAGGTGATTCAGGTGGATGGCGGAATGAACATGTAAGTCGTCGAAAGAACTATGCTATACTGAAATCCCGTGGCAGATTTGCCGCGGGATTTTGTGTTGTAGTTTAATTACTGCCTGAATGAGTGTTGGTTATTTGGTGACGAGGTATATTTTGCAGGTTTTGAAGTCTATTTCCCAATGTGCATCGTCGGCAGCTTCCCACTGGTATTTTTGTGACTTGTCGGTCCACCAGTTCTGGAATCGCGTGGCGGTTTCACCCATGTCGGTGACCAGTCGCTCGTAGAGTTCGACATTTTCGGGAGTTAGAATTTTAGCGAGTTCGTTTAGTCCGTTGCGTCGTTCATATAGTGCAAGAATCTCGTTACGTTCTTCGTGTGTTACTTGTCCAACTTCTTTTTTCATATAATTATGTGGTTTATAGTTTGTTTTTCACTAAATCGAAGGGGTCGATGTAGTCGATTTCGGGAATGTCTTTGTCGGGGATGAACTCTCCAGCTTCGCGTATATCGGCAAGCAATTGTCTTGATGCATTGCGTTCAAGGTGTGCCACCACGCATTGCTCATGTGATGGTGTGTTCACTTCCAGAGTTGTGAGTCGGTTTAGCCACACGCACCGGTGGCATTGGAAAGCATCGCAATGTCGGCAAATTGGTGCGTGGTCGAGTTTGAGGAGTTGCTGATTTTTCACATCCGGGCCATTCTCGATGTCGCCGGCATTATCTTCAGGATTGTCGTAATAGAATGCCGGGCAGATATAAAATCTGCCATTTGGAGCGAGAGTGATGCATTCGTCGCCAGCGCCGCAGTTATTCATTGATATGAGCATCATGCGATCGGTAAGCAGATTGAATTGAATAGGATGACGCTTGTCGACATACTCTGTTCGAATCACTTCGGCAAGGCGTTCCAATATACTCTTATAAATGCTGAAGTCGTTTTTGTCAAACTTTTGTATATCGCTTATAACAAGTGACAACCGCCCAGATGTTTCAAGTATTGCCCGAAGGTCGTTAAAACTTTTAAAGAGTTCGTCTTTACATGTGCGTATCACGTAATTAGCGCCATTGGTAAAGTCAAAACCCTGCGTTTCAGCAATGGAATTAAACACGGCAATATCGCCCTCGCTAAGATGTTCATAGGTGGCGGGCTTGATTTTTGTGTGGTTGATTTTTTCGATAGCCTCGTTGTATTCCTCGGGCAGTGTATATTCGGGGTATATGAACTGTACATTCAGGTTTTCGACCATCGACCAACGAATTGCCTTTTTCAAAATGTCGAGGGGCATCAAGTTTGGATTGTCATGAGATGTGTTGTAATGACAAAATGAGGTTGATGTGTCGTCAAGTTGAATTATGAGATATTTGAGCATGGTTGTCAGCAGATTTCGGGTTTCACTTCGATTTTGTTTTTCTCATATTCTTCGCGTGTTCCTTCCAGCTCCAGTTTGCGGAAGAGCCGGTTCCAGTAGTAATTGTTGGCTCTCACCCGTGCCTTGTGCATTAAGCAGATGGCAGTTGAGCGCTGGAAGACTGTGGGAGTGAGAGCTGCATCGTAGTTTTCGGCTTGGCACCAGGCACATCCGCTTGCCACTTCGCAGTCGATGCATTGTTGCGGCGATTGTGTGAGTCGGTCGAGCGAGAGGAATGGTCGGAGTTTGTTATTGTCGATACCGTCATTTACGTTGCCAATAATGACAGGTTGCTTTGATCGCAGTGAG
>JAGCVR010000025.1 GCA_017962285.1 Muribaculaceae bacterium
AGCAATGTTGCTCGGTAAAAGAATTCGGATATGTCTGCTGATGGTTTGCGCCCTGGCTCTGGGAGCGCAAGCACAGGTCGTGAACACCGATTCCGCCACCGAGAACATCTCTTACGACGGCATTGACGTGAGCAGTTATCAAAAGGACATTGACTGGAGCACCACGGCAAAGGACAAGAAAATACAATTCGTGTATGTGAAGGCCACCGAGGGCGCCACCCACACTTCGCGTCACTACCGCATCAACATTGAGAATGCCCGCAAGCAAGGCATAAAAGTGGGTAGCTATCACTTCCTGCGTACATCCTCACGCATCCGCGACCAGTTCGCCAACTTCACGCGCGCCGTGAAAAAGAACGAGCAAGACCTCATTCCTCTTCTTGACGTGGAAACCATGCGCGGCTGGACCAGTGAACAGCTCTGCGACAGCGTGAAACTCTTTGCCGACCTTATAGAACAGCACTATGGCTGCAAGCCCCTTATCTACACCAGCAGTTCTTTCTTCAACAAGCACCTCGCCCCGATGTTTTCCGACTACCCTCTGTTTATTGCCCGATACGCAAAAAACGAGCCACGGCTTAGCGGAGGCGTGAAATGGATTTTGTGGCAATTCAGCGACTGCGGACGAATCAAGGGCATTGATGCCGACGTGGATCTTTGCCGTTTCAACAAAGGCTGCGACATCAACAACATTCTTATCAGCAAGAACAAGAGTGATGTTCCTGAACGAAAAAAGAAAGTGACAGAACAGGTAGAGGTTCCGCCACCACCTGAAAAAGTTCAGACCGAGCCAGCCGCAGTGCCAGAGAAAAAACTGAGCAAGAAAGAGAAAAAAGCGCTTGAAGAAAAGCGCAAACAGCAGGAAGAAGCCGAGAAACGCGCCCGCGAGGAAGAGAAAAAGCGCGCAAAAGAAGAGGCCAAGCGACTTGCTGAACAGGAAAAGCAGCAAAAAGAAGAAGCCAAGCGGCAGGAAAAACTGCGCAAACAGCAGGAGAAAGAGGCCCGCGAACGCGCCGAAAAAGCACGGAAAGACAGTCTGGAACAGGCACGGAAACGCGAGAAAGACGCCCGTGTGAGCAAAGCGTTCCAGAACACCACGAACACTTCACGACGCAATCAGCAAAGTGCCGACAACGACGACATCTTCTACCCCACCCGTTCTCGTAAGAAATAATTCCTAATCAGGACGCCTTACAGGTGTTTTTCACCAAGTTCCGCACGGATTTCATTCACCACATTGCGCAGCCGCTGCTCTTCGGCAAGTGGCATAATCAGCAGTGCATCATCGGTATCGGCAACGATATAATCGTTCAACCCGTTGACAACAACCAGTTTTTCGCTTTGTGTGGCGATGATGTTGCCGGTGCTGTCGTAGGCAAGCACGTGGCATCCACGTGCCACATTCCGATGCTCGTCTTTTGGCAGCTGTTCATACAGAGCCCCCCAGGTGCCGAGGTCGCTCCACCCTATATCTACGCGCTCCACGCAGACATTCTCCGACTTTTCCATCACGGCAAAGTCAATGGAGATATTGGGACATGAAGCATAATTGTTGTTGAAATAATCCTGCTCGGCAGAAGTCAGCATCTGTGCGGAACCGCCGTCCATTATATCGGCTATTTCAGGCGCGAATTTGCGCATCGCATCAATGATTGACTGAGCCCGCCAGAAGAACATTCCCGAATTCCAGTAAAACTCGCCACTGGCGAGAAACACCTTAGCCAGTTCCTCGTTTGGCTTCTCGGTGAAAGTCTTGACAAGAGAAAAGGCACCTTCCACATCATCGCTCACCTGAATATATCCGTATCCGGTTTCCGGGCGGTTGGGCTTAACGCCCATCGTGAGCAGGACGTCGTGGCTGTCGAGAAAATCGAACGCGTCTTCCACTCGCGCACGGAACTCATCCTGACGGACAATGAGATGGTCGCTGCTTGCAACCATAATCTTGGCCTTCGGATTTCGCGCGGCAATGTGCCATGCCGCCCAGGCATTGCACGGAGCCGTGTTGCGCCGCGCAGGTTCAAGCAGTATCTGACTTGGAGAGATTTGTGGGAGTTGTTCACGGACGATACCCTCGTAGGCCGCATTTGTCATGATAACAAAATTCTCAACCGGAACGATGCCATCCAGACGGTCGAAGGTCATTTGAAGCAGACTGCGGCCGGTGCCCATGAAATCTATGAATTGTTTCGGCATAGAAGTGCGGCTGTAGGGCCAGAAACGGCTGCCCACGCCACCGCACATTATTACGCAATACCTGTCGTTATTCATCAGTAACTTAATTGGTTGTGTGGTTTTTATATTATTAGGTTCATTAGTCTACATCTGTTCCGTCAGAAAACCATGATCGCTCAAATAGCGATAAACAAAAACAATGATGACTATCAGGAGCACAATGAGTGCGTAAGCGAGTCGGCGAAGAATGCGTTCCCGCTTGCTCTCAAGGTGCATTGACCCATGCTTTTTCCCTTGCGAATATGGGTAAGCATGAATGAAACTGAAATCATTCATTCGCATATCATCGACTTGTGGCAATTCTTCTGGGACATCATCGGGCAGTGGAGGCGGCACCGGCTCAGGGTTCCGATACGCCCTGCCGTGAAGCTGATTACCGCAATACGGGCAGTACGTGAAATTGCTGTCGGTCAACTTCTTTCCACAATGAGGGCAATAGCTGTAAACCTTATCGGAATTCATCGGCTTTGGCCCCGACAGTGGAGACGCATTTTCCTGCCGCCTGCGGTTCAATTCGGCAAGGGCGTCCTCGTTGCCCTGAACATCAAACTGCATCAGGCATTGCGGACACACCATGGTGTTGCCATGCTCGGCAAGCTCAGCCTCCGAAACTTTCATTTCTTTCCTGCAATATGGACAAATCACCTGCATAGCCAAACGATACTTCTCAAATTCTTCGACAAAAGTACTAATAAAACTCAACTCCACAAAAACTTATACTCAGTTTTGATAAATAATTCACAACGATTGATTATCTTTGCTCTAACAAAACCAACAAACATCACGAGTCAACATGGATCTAAGGCTTTACGCCCACACAAAGCTCAATGCCACAATTAAACTGCCGGCATCGAAAAGCATCAGCAACCGCGCCTTGCTCATTGCCGCATTGTGCGACAGCACCGCCATCGATGGTGTGGCGCAATGCGACGATACCGATGCCATGCTCGCAGCCCTTTCCCAAGTAAACGAAGGTGTGGTGGATGTTGGTGCCGCCGGCACTGCAATGCGATTTCTCACCGCATACTTCGCTGTGAAAAATCCGGGCAAGACTGTAATACTACGAGGCAGCGAACGCATGCACAGTCGTCCTATCGGCGAACTGGTGAGCGCCCTGCGACTTCTGGGGGCTGAAATTACATATCTTGAGAACGAGGGGTTTCCCCCACTGAAAATCACAGCCGCAAAACTCACTCCACGCCGGCTGACAATGCGCGGAGACGTAAGTTCTCAGTTCATCTCGGCACTGATGATGATTGCGCCATTGATTGGCGGGCTTGAGATAGAACTGACAGGCGATATCGTTTCCCGTCCCTATATCGACATGACCGCGTTGCTGATGCGGGAGATGTGTGCCGACGTGGAAATCAGCGGGAACACAGTGCGCGTGGGGGACGCCCCCTACCACTGGCACCACCTCGGCATAGAAGCCGACTGGACTGCTGCATCCTACTGGGTTGCACTGAAAGCGCTCATGCCCGAATCATCAATACGGCTGCAAGGGTTGACTGAAAACAGAATTCAGGGCGACAGCATGCTGCTTCAGCTCTCAAAAAATCTGGGCATTGACTGCAAATGGGACGGCAGGGACCTGGTGCTCGCCAGCGGTTACCAATGCGCCTGCTCGTCGTTTATGGACATGGCAGCGACTCCCGACATAGCCCAAACGTTTGTCACCGCCCTGTGCCTGATGAACAAGCCGTTCCGAATCACCGGCCTCAGGACTCTGCGAATCAAGGAAACCGACAGGATTGAAGCGCTTCGCTCACAGTTGCTCAAACTCGGCTACAAGATCACGATCGAGGGCAACGACGGCATCAGCTGGCACGGCGAAAAAACCGAAGCTGACAATCAGCCGGTAATCAACACTTTCAACGACCACAGGATGGCAATGTCGTTTGCGGCGGCAGCAGTCAGATTCCCGGGAATCATAATTGCCGATGCGCAAGTTATAACAAAATCCTATCCCGACTTCTGGCATCACCTTGCCGAGGCGGGATTCAGAATTGAAGAAATTGAGCCATGAAACCCACATTGATACTTATAGGTTTACTCGTTGCGGCAGGCATTTTACTCTACCTGCACGAACTTAGATTCCGGAGGACACACCCCTCTGAGCCGGAAGACAAAATCACCGATGAAACCGAGACTGATTCCAACGGTTGTTCCGCAGCCTGCTGCGCAGCCAACGAGGTGTGTCCCAGCCAGATACTGCTCGAAAACGAATTGAAGAAAGAGGTAACATATTACGACGACTACGAACTTGACGCATTCTCCGGGCGGAGTGCCGCAGACTACAGCGAGGACGAAATAGAAATATTCAGAAACATTCTCTACACGCTCCTGCCATCTGATTTTCTGGGGTGGGAACGCTCGCTGAAAAAACGCGGCATAATCATGCCTGGCGCCATTCACGATGAGTTTATAGACCTCTACAATTCCACACAATAAAACAGGGTCAAAATCGTTTTATTTATTAGTAATAAGGAAAAGTTGGTAAAAGCATCACATAAAACGTGGCGAAACGCAGCAACCGCTATGGCTGTTGTGGCGATTCTAATTGCGCTCGCATCGTGCAGCGCCAAGAAGAATACCGCCGGTTCACGGTTCTGGCAGGCTTTCACCACCCGATACAACGTCTATTACCATGGTGAGACGAACTATAAGGAACAGATAAAGGTTCTTGAGAACGAATACGAGGACGATTATTCCCAGCGTCTGTTCATACACCCCGCCGAGGCTTATTCGCATCCCAAGTCGCCACAGCCTTCAGGCTCTTTCGACAGAACCATCGAAAAAATGCAGAAAGCCATCTCCCTGCATTCCATCAAGAAAAAACCGAAACGAAAAGCCGGCAAGGGAAACGACCCCAAATACAAAGAGTGGCTCAAACGCGACGAGTACAATCCTTTCATTCACAATGCCTGGTATCTGCTCGCCAAGGCCCAGTACATGAAAGGCGACTTCCTGAGCAGTGCAGCCACATTCCATTACATCTACCGGCACTTCACGTGGAAACAGGAACTGATGCAGGAAGCGCAGGTATGGGAAGCCCTCAGCTACTGTGCCTTGGGGTGGAACACAGAAGCCGACAATGTCCTGGCACACATCCATATCGACAAGATTGAAAACAAGAAAATCCGTTCTCTTGCCAATCTTGCCTTTGCCGACTACTATATCAGTGAACATCAGAACGACAAGGCAATCCCATATCTGGAAGAAGCGATAAAGGGAGCGAAAGGCGCACAGAAAGTGAGGCAGAGTTTCCTGCTCGGCCAACTCTATGAAGAAGTGGGCAACCGCGATGCCGCCTATAAGGCTTATCGCGCCGCAGGCAGCAGTTACAGCAGTTCTTACAGAACGAAATTCAACGCACGGATAAAGCAAAGCGCAGTCTTCAGCGGCGAAAACATCGACGGCGAAGTGCGCTCTCTGCGCTCAATGACCCGCTACGACCGCAACAAGGAGTATCTGGACCAGATTTATTACGCCATCGGCAACCTCTATCTGAGCCGTGCCGACACTGTTAATGCCGTGAAGAATTACGTCCTTGCCGCTGAGAAAAGCACAAGAAACGGCATCGACAAAGCCATCAGCCAACTGACACTCGGAGGCATATACTTCGCCCAGCATCACTACGACAAGGCTCAACCGTGCTACTCTGAGGAAATTCCCCTCATCAGCGAAGACTATCCGAACTACAACGAGCTGAAACAACGGAGCGACGTGCTCGACGAACTTGCCGTCTATGCTCAGAACGTCACGCTGCAGGACTCGCTGCTGCGACTGTCGCGCATGACGCCTGAGGAGCAGAAGGCGGTGATAAAGAAAATCATCGACGAACTGAAGAAAAAAGAAAAGGAAGAAGCCGAAAACGCCCAACGGGAAGAGTATCTGGCACAGCAACAGGCAAAAGGCGGAAACACACAGGGCAAAAATGCGCCACAAACCTTCCAGATCAACAACGACAAATCGTGGTATTTCTATAATACCGCCGCAAAGAATGCCGGTAAAACCGCATTCCAGCAACAGTGGGGCAACAGAAAGCTCGAGGACGACTGGCGAAGACGCAACAAAAACACATTCTCTCTCGATGATGAGGAAGAAGAGGGTGAATCCGACTCACCAAAAGACTCGCTCTCGGTGGGCAACGACTCCACCGCCGTGGACAAAGAGGCCCTCAAACGCAGCGAAGACCCCCATTACGAAGAATATTACCTGAAACAGATTCCTTCCACACCGGAACAAGTTCAAACTTCACACGACGTGATTCAGGAAGGTCTGTTCAACATGGGTGTGATTCTCAAGGACAAACTCGAGGACTACCGCTCCGCCGAAAACGAATTCAACCGCCTCCTTACAGATTACCCCGACAACATTTATCGCCTCGATGCCTACTACAACATGTACCTGATGTATATGAGGAATGGAGAGATTTCCAAGGCAGAGCAATGCAGACAACTTATCCTGACCCATTTCGCCGACTCAAAATATGGGCTGGCACTTCAAGACCCCAACTATATCGACAATCTCAAGCGGATGGAATTCGAGCAGGAACAACTCTATGAAGTGGCTTACAACGCTTACCTGAACAACGACAACGCCACCGTACACGGCTCATATGAGCAGATGATGCACCTGTATCCGCTTTCGAAGATTGTTCCTAAATTCATGTTCATCGACGCTCTGAGCTACGTCACCGAGAACAATCCGGAGAAGTTCAAGGAGGTGCTAAAGGAGATGCTTGAACGATATCCAAACACCGACATCACGCCAACCGCATCGGCAATGATGAAAAACATCAATGCCGGAAGGAAACTTGGCGGAAGCACGACGAACGTGCGCGGTATGCTGTGGACCACCCGACTTGGGAAGGACACCCTGCCGCAAGACATAGAACGGCAGTTTACTCCGTTCGCCGAAGACCTCGACAAGCCGCAGCTGTTTGTCCTTGTGTTCTCCACCGACTCGGTCAGCGCCAACAAAGTCCTGTATGAGGTGGCGCGTCATAATTTCTCGAAATTTGTCGTAAAGGACTTCGACATGGAGCAAATGACATTCGGCAGCATGGGACTGCTCGTTGTGAAAGGGTTTGCGAACTACGACCAACTGCTCCACTACCGTAACGTGTGGGAAGAAAATACTGAAAAAGATCTGCCGAGACAAGTGCATCCGGTTCTTATCAGCGAAAACAACTTCAATCTTCTGCTCAACGAAGGACGAACTTTCGAAGACTATTTCCGCTACCTTGACGAACTGAACGACGACAACGTGGAAGGACAGATTCCCGACGAGCCCGACGAAACGGAAGAAGGCGAACAGGAGCCATCTGCCAAGGACAAAAAATCTGCCGACAAGAAGAAGGACAAGAAAGCCGACAAGAAGAAAGTAAAAGAGGACAAGAAAAAGAATACGGAAGAAAAGCCGGAGATTAAAGCAATTGATCAGCCAAAGGTGGTAGACGCAACCGAACCGGTTTCCGACAAAGAGGAAGACACAAAGGCAGAGGCAACCGAAAGCAAAGAAGTGACTACGCCTGTGACAACCACGCCTGAGGCGAAGACTCCAGAAACGACTGTTCCTGAGACAAAGACGCAAGATACCAAGACGCAAGAAGTGGCTGCCACCGACACGGCACAGGTGACCAACCAAAACAATATTGCCGACACAAATCCGCCGGTTCTCATATCCAACCCGCCAACGCTTCCTGATGAAGAAAAAGTGGAAACCGACGACATCGAGAGCACCTACGACTACCGCGTTGCAGAACGACTCCGCAAGCAGAAAGAGAAAGAGCGTCAGCAAGCCGAGAAACAACGGGAAAAAGAAGAGAAGCAACGCATTAAGGAGATGAAAGCCGAGGAAAAGGCGCTCAAGGAACAGCAAGAGAAATTGAGGCGACACAGAGACGACTCCATCGCCAATGCCCAGAAGCAACGCGAGAGAGACTACAAGGATGCCATCAAGGCACGCGAAGACTCGGTGAAGAATGCCGCAAAACTTCGTGAGCAGGAGAGAAAACAGAAACTTAAAGAACGCGAGCAACTGCGCAAGCAGAAAGAAGCCGAACGCAAGCAGAAGGCCAAGGAGCGTGAGCAACTGCGCAAGCAGAAAGAGAAAGAACGCAAACAGAAGGCTAAGGAGCGCGAGAAACAGCGCAAAGAGCAACAGAAGCAGAAAGAGGCCGAACGCAAGCAAAAAGAGAAAGAACGGGAAGCGCAGCGCAAAGCCCGCAAAAAATAACACAGCAACACTATGGCACAAGAAATCATACTTTGGGCCGATGATGAGATAGATCTTCTGAAGCCACA
>JAGCVR010000026.1 GCA_017962285.1 Muribaculaceae bacterium
ATCAGTGACGACTATGAATATGTGGGTGTTCGCTCTGCAAGTGGTGCAATGTATCTCGACAACATCACCTTTACTTGGGAAAGCACAGGCGCCGCCGGTGCCCCACGCAGGGCAGCAGTTGAGAGTGGCGATGCCGATTCTCGCACCATCACCGGCATTGAGGCTGGCACATACACCGTGACTGGTCTTACTGCAGGCGCAACCTACGAATACAAGGTTAAGGCCATCTACACCGACAATGACCAAAGCGCTTGGAGCGATGCCAAGACCGTGACCCTGCAAGAGCAGGCAAGCACTGATCCTGAAATCATTGTTGATCCTTCAACTCTGACGTTCGATCCCATTTACACAGGTGCAACTGCAACCAAGACATTCGACTTAATGGGCGACAACCTCACCGAAGGTGTAACACTCACTCTCGGCGGTGCTGATGCAGCAATGTTCAGCCTCAGCACGAACTCGCTCACTGTGGCTCAAGCCACTGATATCGCTACTGTTACCGTTACTTACGCTCCGACCGCAGTCGGCAGCCACACTGCTACTGTGACCCTGTCAAGCGCTGGTGCTGAAAGCGTAACAGTGACGTTGAATGGTTCGGCTACGCTGCTCAAGGAAGTTCCTGTTCTCAGCGATGCCACAAATGTGGGCAACACTTCGTTCACCGCAAACTGGAACACAGTGGCGAATGCCGCAAGCTACACCCTCGAGGTGAACAAGCAGCAACAGCAGACAACAACTATCGTTGACGATGTGCTCAACAACGCCAACACGATTGGCGAGGCAACCACTTCGTACTCCAGCTGGACAGCTACCGGCACATCGGGTGCTGAATATGCAGGTCAGAGTGCTGGATACAACACAACTATCCAGTTGCGTTCGAACAACAGCAACTCGGGTATCGTTTCCACAACTTCGGGCGGTAAGATTAAGAAAGTGACTGTATCTTGGAACAGCGGAACAGGTTCCGAACGCACACTGAATGTGTATGGCAGCAACAGCGTATACGATGACCCGACCGACTTGTACTCTTCAAGCACTCAGGGCACACTCCTTGGCACAATCGTTTGTGGTACTTCCACCGAACTTGTAATCAGTGACGACTATGAATATGTGGGTGTTCGCTCTGCAAGTGGTGCAATGTATCTCGACAACATCACCTTTACTTGGGAAAGCACAGGCGCCGCCGGTGCCCCACGCAGGGCAGTAGTTGAGAGTGGCGATGCCGATTCTCGCACCATCACCGGCATTGAGGCTGGCACTTACACCGTGAATAACCTCACTCCTGGCGCTACCTACGAATACAAGGTTAAGGCTGTCTACACCGACGAGACCGAAAGCGTTTGGAGTACTTCAAATACTGTGACTCTGGAAGATAACACTTCGGTTATCAACGTAGCAAGCGAAACTGTGGAATTCGGCAGTGTTTACACCGGTTCAACAAACAACCAGACGTTCAACGTTTCGGCTGAGAACCTCACCGAAGGCGTTACATTGACCCTCAGCGGCAGCGACGCGTTCAGCATCCAGCCCGAGTCTCTCACTCTGGCTCAGGCAGAAGCAGGTGCAACAGTAACTGTAACTTATGCTCCAACTGCAGTTGGCAATCACACAGCTACTGTGACCCTGGCAAGCGCCGGCGCGGCAAGCAAGACTGTTGCCCTCAGCGGCTCGGCTGAACTCGAGAAACTGATACCGGAACTCGACGGTGAAGTGGTAGAAAATACCACTACGTCGTTCACGGCTTCGTGGAACGCAGTGCCCAATGCTGAGAGCTACACGCTGGTGGTAGGCAAGCAATCTACAACTCCCGAACCGGATTATGAACTCCTTCTCGATGAGGACATGAGCGAAAGCTCCACCACTTGGACAGCCACTAATACCTACACTGATGTTGAAGGCTACCTCCGCTTAGGCGCTAGTAAATCGATTGGTTCGGTTGAAAGCCCGAGTATTAACCTCGCTGCCTACGACGGTGTGGTGACAGTGGTAATCGACGGCAGATACTACGGTTCAGATAATTCGAGTCTGAAGCTGACTGTTGGCAGCGCATCCGAAACATTCGCACTGACTGATGAGGATGCAACTTATGTGAAGGTTCTCACCACAACTGCCGGCACATGCACTGTGAAGATCGAAGGAACTGCAAACAAGAAACGTATCTTGTTGAGCCGAGTAAGAGTTTATGGTGGTGATGCAAGCAGTCTGTTCAGCGCTGCCGGTGCTCCTCGCCGCAAGGCTGTGAGCGAGACAGGCGATGCCGACAACCGCACAATCACAGGTATCACCGCAACTCAGTACACTGTGGAGAACCTAACTGAGAACGCTACGTTCGACTATAAGGTGCAGGCTGTTTACACCGACGGTACAAGCAGCGAATTCAGCGACACTAAGTCTGTGAACCTGAGCATCCCGACCGACATCATTGAGACTCTTGCCGACGGCACAATCGTTGTGGCTAACGGCATCGTGGCTGTGGGTGGTGACGTTGACGCACATGTTTATATGCTCAACGGCGTTGAAATCCCGGCTGAGGCTCACAACCGTTGGAATCTTGCTCCTGGCCTCTACATCATCAAGGCTGGCGAAGCAGCTCAGAAGATCATGGTGAAGTAATTTCTTCATCCTATATGGATTGCTCCCTGTGGAGTACGTCCTGACGAAATTCCCCCGACATTCCCGCAATGCCGGGGGAATTTCTTTTTGCTTAATAATTCGCTCTCGCTTCGAATACTCGAATACTCGAAAACTCCAAAACTGCGATTACACCACACCATTTTCTTATTTCCCGAAAAATTACTATCTTTGTAAGATTTTAGGATATTGCAAATAAAAACACAAAACATAAATAGATTATGAGTTTAAACATCATTGTGCTGGCTAAGCAAGTGCCCGACACACGAAATGTGGGCAAAGACGCAATGAAGGAGGACGGCACTATAAACCGTGCCGCTCTGCCGGCAATCTTCAATCCCGAAGACCTTAACGCTCTGGAACAGGCGCTGCAACTCAAGGACGCCCATCCAGGCTCAAAAATCACCCTTGTGACAATGGGACTGCCTCGCAGTGCCGAGATGGTGCGCGAGTGCCTGTATCGCGGCGGCGACGACGGCGTGGTGCTTACCGACCGTCCGCTGGGCGGTGCCGACACGCTCGCCACGTCCTATTCGTTGGCGCAGACAATCCGCCACCTCCCCAAGTACGACATCATTATCGGCGGCCGTCAGGCCATCGATGGCGATACCGCTCAGGTGGGTCCGCAGATTGCCGAGAAGTTGGGACTTCCGCAAGTGACTTATGCCGAGAAGATTGAGGTTTCCGACGGCATCGCTACCGTGAAGCGCCGCATTGAGCGCGGATTCGAGACTGTTCAGTGTCCGTTGCCGCTGGTGGTTACCGTAAATGGCAGTGCCGATGCGTGTCGTCCGCGCAACGCCCGCCTTATCCAGAAATATAAATATGCCGTTACTCTGAGCGAGAAAGCCGCTCTGACGCCCGAGCGTCAGGCTCTGGTTGAAGGTCGCGAATACCTGCAAATCAGGGAGTGGGGCGTGAAGGAAATTGAGGCGGACCCCGAGCAGATAGGACTCAAAGGCTCGCCCACAAAAGTGAAAACCGTTGTGAACGTGGTGTTCCAGGCAAAAGAGAGCAAACGCATCGAAGGCAGCAATGATGCTGAAGTGGAATCGCTGGTGAAGGAACTCATTGCCGACCACATAATTGGATAAATCATTAATAGAGTTAACTCGTTTACTCGAAATCTCGAATACTCGAATGCTCGTTAACTTGTTAACTCGTCAACTCGTTTACTTTAAAAAATAAAATAATGACCGACAAGAATAATCTTATAGTATATTGCGAATACGACGAAGGCCGTATTGCCGACGTGAGTCTGGAACTGCTCACAAAAGGTCGTACTCTCGCCACCCGTCTCGGGGTGAAGCTCGAGGCTGTGGTGCTCGGCGACAAACTCGAAGGGATAGAAAATCAAATCTTTCCCTATGGTGTGGATGTGGTTTACAAAATGCAGGATGCTCGTCTTTTCCCATACACGTCACTGCCGCACTCTTCGGCAATCATCAATCTGTTCCGTGAGATTCAGCCGCAGATCTGCCTGATGGGTGCCACCACAATAGGGCGCGACCTGGGACCACGCGTGTCGTCGTGTCTGCACAGCGGACTCACAGCCGACTGTACGTCTCTCGAAATAGGCGACCACACCGACCCCGTCACCAAACAGGAGTATCACGACCTGCTCTATCAGATTCGCCCGGCTTTCGGAGGAAACATCGTGGCTACGATTGTCAATCCAGAACACCGTCCGCAGATGGCTACCGTGCGCGAAGGCGTGATGAAGAAAGAGATATTCCGTGAGGATTACCGCGGAGAGGTGGTTGACCTTGATGTCGAGAAATATGTCGATCCGGCAAGTTATGTGGTAAAAATCATCGACCGCGAAGTGGAGAAGTCGAAAATCAACATAAAGAATTCACCCATCATCGTTGCCGGCGGTTATGGTGTGGGAAGCAAGGAAAACTTCCAGCTCATCTTCGACCTTGCCGATGTGCTGGGCGGTGAAGTGGGAGCGAGCCGTGCCGCCGTGGATGCCGGTTTCGTGGAACACGACCGTCAGGTGGGGCAGACCGGCGTCACCGTGCGTCCCAAGCTTTACATCGCCTGTGGAATATCGGGGCAGATACAGCATGTGGCTGGCATGAACGAGAGTTCCATCATCGTTTCCATCAACAGCGACCCCAATGCCCCCATCAACGACATTGCCGACTATGTCATAACCGGCAATCTCGAGGACATTATTCCCAAGCTCATCAAGTACTACAAGAAAAACAGCAAGTAATCACCCTTAAAGACAACGAAAAATGGCAAATTTTTTCAACGATAATAAAGCTCTCCGTTACCATCTTCATCACCCGCTGATGGAGAAAATAGTGGCAATGAAGGAACGCGACTACACCGATAGCGAAAAATTCGACTATGCACCGCTCGACTTCGCCGATGCAATGGATTCCTACGAGAAGATTCTGGAAATCACCGGCGAGATTTGTGCCGAGACCATTGCCCCCAATGCCGAGAGTGTGTACAAGGAAGGGCCTCACCACAAGGACGGACGCGTGGCTTATGCCTCCAAGACTCAGGAAAACATCGACGTTGCCCGCAAGGCTGGTCTGTTTGGCGTGTCGATGCCGAGAAGATTCGGCGGACTGAATCTTCCTAACACCACCTTCTCCATGATGAGTGAGATGATTGCATAGGCCGATGCCGGATTCCAGAACATCTGGAGTCTGCAGAGTTGCATCGACACTCTTTACGAGGCAGGCAATGAGGAACAGTTCGAGCGCTACATACCGCGTATCTGTGCCGGCGAGACCATGTCGATGGACCTCACCGAACCCGATGCCGGCAGCGACCTGCAGAGCGTGATGCTGAAAGCCACGCCTGCCGACGACGGCACCTGGCGTCTGAATGGTGTGAAGCGTTTCATCACAAATGGCGACAGCGACCTTCACCTTGTGCTCGCGCGCAGCGAGGAGGGCAGCAAGGATGGACGAGGACTGTCGATGTTTATCTACGACAAGCGCAATGGCGGCGTCACCGTTCGCCGCATTGAGGACAAGATGGGTATTCACGGAAGCCCCACTTGCGAACTCGTTTTCAAGAATGCCAAGGCCGAACTCTGCGGAGCACGGCGCTTCGGACTCATCAAGTATGTGATGTCGCTGATGAACGGTGCACGCCTGGGTATCACCGCGCAGAGCGTGGGACTGAGTCAGGCGGCTTATAACGAGGCTGTGGACTATGCGCACTCGCGCCGTCAGTTCGGCAAACCCATTTCGGAATTCCCCGCTGTGGCTGAGATGCTGGCAAACATTAAGGCAAAACTCGACGCTTCGCGTGCCATTCTCTATGAAACAGCCCGCTTCGTGGATGTGTATAAGATTTGGGAACAGATTGGACGTGAGCGCACTCTCACTCTTGAGGAGCGCCAGGAAATGAAGAAATACAATCAGCTTGCCGACGCTTTCACTCCTCTGGCGAAAGGATTCACTTCGGAATATGCCAACGAGAAAGCCTACGACTGCGTGCAGATTCACGGCGGGTCGGGCTTCATGCGCGACTATACCTGCGAGCGGCTCTATCGCGACGCACGCATCATGAACATCTACGAGGGAACCACTCAGCTGCAGGTGGTGGCTGCAATCCGCCACGTCTCCACCGGCACCTATCTGGCTCAAATACAGGAATATGCAAAGGCTGAATATTCACCCGAACTTAAGGTTCATGTTGCAAAACTTGAGGCTATGACTGCACTCTACGAGCAGGCTGTGGAGCAGGTGAAAGCCGCTGCAAGCCCCGATTATCTCACGTTCCATGCCCGCAGACTGGTGGAAATGGCAGGCTACATCATCATGGGCTACCTCCTCGTGAATGATGCCTCGCGCTGCCCGGAATTGTTCATGAATTCCGCAAAGGTGTTTGTGAATTATGGTGAGGCGCAGGTGGCGCGCCACCACAGGTTTATCGCAGGATTCAACCCCGACGATGCCGATGCCTATAAGGCCTGACAAGCAATTGGCTTTAGCCTTTGCTGAAAGGCACTTGGACATATAAAAACGACTCATGTTTCGTGAATTTGCGGACTTGAGTCGTTTCTTTTTGCTATTATGCGTTCTAATGACTAACTTTGTGTGAATAAACACAGTGATATTCTTATGAAGCGTTTGCTTTATCTTCTGTTGGCGCTGGTTGCGGTGCTGGCATTTTTGCCAGGATGTCCTCGAAGACGACGAATAATGGGATTGAATTATGAGTATTTATAAGTATGGTTTCCGTATGAAACGATTCATATTGTTATTATTGATTTTGCCGGTCTTTATGGGACTGGATGCCCTGGAACTTGGCGACTACGTGCTCTCGGGTGCGCGCCCAAAGGGCATTCCAGCCATGAAGCAGGCAAAGGACGGTGAGCATTATTATCTGCTCTCCGAGAGTAAGGATAAGATTCTGAAAGTAAGTTACAGGAACGGGAAAGAAACCACGTTTTTCGATAGCGGAACGGTCGATGGCAATGCCGTGACTCAGTGGGACGGCTATGATGTGGCACCCGATGAAAACAGCGTCTTGCTGTGGACGGCGCAGGAACCCATCTACCGTCATTCGTTCAGTGCCGACTACTATGTGTACGATGTGAAACGCAAGAGTCTCACAAAACTCACTTCCGACGGGCAGGAACAGATTGCCATAATGTCGCCCGACGGACGGATGGTGGCATACGTCAAGGACAACAACATAAGGATTAAGATGCTCCAGAGCGAATCTGACATAGCGGTAACTTCCGACGGGGCAGTGAATAAGGTGATTAACGGTGTGCCCGACTGGGTCTATCAGGAGGAGTTCGGGATGCTCAACAGTCTGTGCTGGTCGCCCGACAATTCGGTGCTTTCTTTCATCCGTTGGGACGAGTCGCAGGTGCCTATGTACTCAATGACTCTTTATGAGGGTGCCTGCAAGCCGAAGGAGGAATATGCGCTTTATCCCGGGCGTTTCGACTTCAAATATCCGGTGGCAGGTGAACAGAATTCCGTGGTTTCGGTCCACAGCTTCGACGTGGCTACACGTGAACTCCGGCAGATGAATCTTCCCATCACAGCCACAGACTATGTGCAGCACATCGCTTTTGGCACCAATGCCGATGAACTGATGGTCTCCACGCTTAACCGGACTCAAAACTTGCTCCACATCTATGCCGTGAACCCCCGCTCGTGCGATGCGCGGCAAATCTATGAGGAGACATCGGAATCGTGGATTGATTCATCGCTTGCCGCAATGGTGCTGTACTACGACGGTTTCTTCATCATTCCAAGCGACCGTTCCGGCTACGCGCAACTTTACCGTTATTCAACCGACGGAACGTTAATCCGCCAGATAACATCAGGCAACGAGAGCGTAACGGCGTTCTATGGATACGATACTCATTCCGGGAAATACTACTATCAGTCCACGTGTGGTCCGCTGAACCGCGCCGTTTTCTGCACCGACGATGACGGAAACGCCGCCGCGCTGAGTCCCGACAGCGGCACGAGCTCCGCTACGTTCAGCTCGTCAATGGCCTATTATGTGTTGAATTTCAGCGACTTGAACACCCCTAACCGCTATGCCGTGTTCAAGACAGGCGGCAAGAAACTGCGCGACTTGCAGCAGAATGTGGAATATTCAGCGAAATATATCATGCCCGATGTGCCTCGCCGCGAATTCTTTACGTTCACCAGCGACAGCGTGGAACTTAACGGATACATCATCAGGCCCACGGATTTCGACCCATCGAAGCGATATCCGGTAATTATGTCGCAATACAGCGGTCCCGGTTCTCAGCAAGTCCTCAATAAGTGGAAAATCGACTGGGAGGAATATGCCGCATCCCAGGGATTTGTTGTGGCGTGTGTTGACGGGCGTGGCACAGGTGGGCGAGGGAAGCGGTTCCAGGATATCGTGTACCTTAATCTTGGGCATTACGAGACCATCGACCAGATTGCCGCCGCATGGTACATGGCGTCGCTCCCGTACGTTGATTCGGACAGGATTGGCATCTGGGGCTGGAGTTATGGCGGTTATGAGGTGCTGATGGCGATGTCGCAGAAGGATTCTCCTTTTGCTGCGGGTGTTTCGATAGCGCCGGTTACGTCCTGGAGATTCTACGATACAATCTACACGGAGCGGTTTATGCGCACTCCGCAGGAAAACCCCGACGGATACGAGGCAAGTGCGCCACTTGGCAAGATTGACGACTTCAGCGGCGAATTGTTGCTTATGTTTGGCAGTGCCGACGACAATGTGCATATTATCAACGAGATGCAGTATGTTGCTAAGATGAACGAAACAGGCCGGTTAATCGACATGATGGTGTATCCCAACATGAACCACAGCATCAACGGCTGCGAAATCCGTGAACCGCTCTACAGGAAAGTGATGTCGTTCTTTGAACAGAAGCTAATGAGCCGTTAAGTATTCGCCTGCACCGCAGGCGAAAGAATAAAGACTAAAATATGTATCCCTTAATAGTCATAACAGGTCCCACTGCTTCGGGGAAAACTTCGAAGGCTGTGGCTCTCGCTCGCCATATCGGGGCTGAGATTATCAGTGCCGACTCACGTCAGATTTACCGTGGAATGGATTTGGGCACGGGAAAGGACCTTGAGGAGTATGGCGATGTGCCGTATCATCTGATTGACATCTGTCCGGCAGGTTATCGCTATAACCTTTACGAATTCCTTCAAGATTATTATAAGGCAAGCGATGATATAGTGAAGCGTAGAAAACCCATCATAGTGTGTGGTGGAACCGGGCTTTACGTGGAAAGCATCGTTAAAGGGATACAGCTTCCGCCAGTTCCGCAGAACCCCGAACTCAGGGCTTCGCTCGAGGGTAAATCACTCACTGAACTCACTGAGATTCTGAAACGCTACAAGACGTTGCACAACACCACCGATGTGGACACCGCAAAGCGTGCCGTGCGTGCCATTGAGATATGCGACTATTACCACTGCAACCCTTCACTTAAAAGCATGACCGAGCCTCATCCTGTGGAGAATGTCGTGGTGATTGGAATTGACATAGACCGCGACCTGCGTCGCCGGCGCATCACAGAGCGGCTGAAAGCCCGGCTTGATGCCGGAATGGTGGATGAGGTCAAGCGTCTTCTCGAAAGTGGCGTAAGCGCCGAGAATCTCATTTACTATGGCCTGGAATATAAATGGCTCACGCTCTATGTGACCGGCAGGATTTCTTACGAGGAAATGTTCACAAGCCTTGGAACGGCAATTCATCAGTTTGCCAAGCGGCAGATGACCTGGTTCCGCGGGATGGAACGCAGGGGAATAAAGATTAACTGGATTCCGTGGAATTGCCCGGAGGAGGACTTTATCTCTCGTTCAATGTCGCTGATATACAGTTACCACACGCCGTAATCCTTCCTTGCGGCATCAATGCGCAGAAGGATGAACAGCAGGAAGGTGAAGCCCCACAGCGATGAACCGCCATAGCTGAAGAATGGCAGAGGGATGCCGATCACGGGGCAGAGGCCTATCACCATTCCTATATTGATTGCAAGGTGGAAAATGAGTATAGATGCCACGCAGTAGGCATAGACTCGTCCAAATGTGGTGTGCTGCCGCTCGGCAATGGAGATGATTCTCAGTATCAGGGTCAGGAATACTATCAGCACCAGAGAAGCTCCCACAAAACCTTCTTCTTCGCCTATGGTACAGAAAATGAAGTCGGTGTGCTGCTCGGGAACGTATTTCAGCTTTGTCTGGGTGCCGTTGAGAAAACCTTTTCCGGTCATTCCTCCTGACCCGATTGCAATCTTGCTTTGATTCACGTTGTAGCCCGCGCCACGCAGGTCTTCCTCAATGCCGAGCGTTACCTCGATGCGTATCTGCTGGTGGGGCTGGAGCACATTGTTGAAGCCGTAATTCACCACAAACATGAAACCCACCGAAACGCACATGAAGGCAATGGTAATCGCCACTTTCTTGATGTCGTCGTGGAGCATCCCGATAAGCAGATATATCAGCGATATTCCTATCACCGTGAAGAAGAACACGTAGCCGTTTATGTCCACTCCCACAAAATGAAGTCCGGTGGCAATGAGTCCTGCAGCGATGTAGCCTATGGCGACGTTGCGCCCGAGTATCAGCGAACGGCAGTAGAGGAGCAGCATCCCCACCACAAGCACCATTATTACCACAAACACTATGAATGTGCCCATCGGAATGCCCATTATCGTGAAGGCGGCGAATTTCAGCACCAGGACCACATAGACCACTGCGCAAAATGTGGCAAACAGTACAAAGCCACTCATACCTTCGCGGTAAAGTACGAAAAACAGCGACATGAATACAAGCGCCGACCCGGTTTCTTTCTCAAGCAGGATGCAGAGAACAGGAAGAATGATGATGCCTATGGCTATGGCGTAATTCTTCCATTCCTTCAAGGCAAAACCGTAGGTACTGAACAGTTTCGCCAGTGCCAGTGCCGTGGCGGTCTTCGCAAATTCGGCGGGCTGGAGACTCACCGGACCGAGAACAAGCCACGACCGCGACCCTTTGATGTCGTGCGCTATGAATGCCGTGACTATCAGGAGCAGTATCATGAACCCGTAGATGGGGTAGGCGTAGGCTTCATAGATGCGGCGGTCAATCAGCAGCAGCGAGAATCCCACCACAAACGAAAGCCCAATCCAGAGTATCTGTTTGCCCGAGAATTGGTTGAAATCAAGCATGTCGGTGTTCTCGAAATCGTAGGTCGCCGCATAGATGCTGATGGCCCCGGCTATGACGAGGATCGCATAGAGCAACACTGTGAACCAGTCCACAGAGCGAAGCAGATTGCTGTCATTGTCGGTGTTGTTATATGTTACCATTGTTCTCTTGTTTTGGGGGTGTTGCCTCGGCCGATGGCTTTTCTCCGCTTGCCGTTGCCGTTGCGGCTTGCGCTTTTTTGCGCACTATCACGCCGCCTGCCGTGCTGGCGCCCATCATGCTCGCTTCTATTCCCTTACGTCCGGGTGAAATCTCTCCACGGAGATATTTCTCTATTATCAGGCTCCCGATAGGCACTCCGAAAGTGGCACCGAAACCGGCGTTCTCCACATAAACGCACACTGCTATCTTGGGGTTGTCCATCGGGGCGAATCCCATAAACACAGAGTGGTCGCGGCCATGCGGGTTCTGTGCCGTTCCGGTCTTGCCGCACACGTCAAGTCCGGCAATGTTGGCACCGCGGCATGTGCCGCCGGTAACAGCCATGCGCATACCTTCCACAATGTTGGGGTAGTAACTGGCATCGATGGTGGGAACGTGTTTCTCCCTGAACACTTTCAGCGGTCCTTTGCCTGCCACGCCGCGCACCACATGCGGAGTGTAGAAGAAACCGCGGTTGGCGATGGTGGCGCTCAGATTCGCTATCTGCAGCGGGGTGGCGAGCACTTCACCTTGCCCGATGGCGTCGGAAATAATGGTGTTTGCGCTCCAGTTGCCTTCGCCGTAGGCTTTGTCGTAGTATTTGCTGTTGGGGATGAAACCTCTGCTTTCACCAGGCAGGTCCACACCCAGACGATAGCCGTATCCCATCGACACCATGTGGTTTTTCCACACCTCAAAGGCGTTTGAGGGCGAGCCGTATTTCGATTTGCGGTCGATCATGTATTTCAGCCCATAGCAGAAATAGGCATTGCACGATGTCTGCAATGCTGGTTTCAGGGGCAGGGGAGAACCATGTCCGTGACAGCCCACGTGCAGGCTGCCCCATGTGTAACCACGGTAGCAGGGATAGGCTGTGCTCGGAGTGATGATGCCTTCCTGCATGAATATCAGTCCCTGTGTGGGCTTGAAGGTGGAGCCGGGAGGATAAGCCGCCATGATTGCGCGGTCGAACAGGGGCTTGCGTTTGTCGTTCACGAGCATTCGGTAGTTTTTCCCGCGTTCCTTGCCTATGAGCAACGACGGGTCATAGCTCGGACTCGACACAAGAGCCAGAATCTCTCCCGTGGAAGGCTCAATCGCCACAATGGCTCCAATCTTGTTCTGCATCAGCCGTTCGCCGTATTCCTGAAGGCCAATGTCGATGCTCAGCCTCAGGTCGCTGCCGGCAATGGGCGCATTGTCGTCACGTCCTTCGTTATAGCGCCCTTTGATTTTCCCAAGTGCGTCGCGAATGAGAATCTCATTTCCTTTCGTTCCCCGGAGGAATGTCTCGTAACTCTTTTCCACGCCAAGGTCGCCGGTGTAGTCGCCGGGGCGGTAGTACGGGTCATTTTCGATGTCGGTCTGGTTCACCTCGCGGATGTCGCCAAGGACGTTGGCTCCGGCATTGTACTTGTACTGGCGCACAATGCGCTGAACGATGAAGAATCCCGGGAAACGGTAAAGCTTTTCTTGAATCCTGCCGTAGTCCTGAGGCGAGAGGTGATTCATGAAAATCTGTTGCGTGTAGGCGGAATAGTTGCGGTTTTTTGTGCGGTCCTTCATGTCGGCGACGCGGCGGTCGAAGACTTCGCGGCTTATCTGGAGCGTGTTGCAGAAATCGGTAGTGTCGAATGGCAGCACGTCCTTGGGAATCATCACCAGGTCATAGTCGGGCTGATTGAACACAATAAGACTGTCGTTGCGGTCATAAATAAGCCCGCGCGACGGATAAATGGTCTTTTTCAGAAAAGCATTTGAATCGGCACTGTCTTTGTAGGCACTCTCCAGCACTTGAAGGTTGAACAGGCGGACAATGTAGATGATGACGATTATCACAATGAAACCGCCTATCACATACTTTCGCTTTTCAAGATTATAGTCTTTTCTCACGGTGAGTGCTCACTAAACTGTCTATGCCTAAAATGAATAATATCGACAACAGGCTGCTTGCCACAACTCTTCCCAGCGTCAGCGAGAAACTCCTGAGGGTGAATGCCTGGATTGTGAAAAGCAGGAAGCAGTAGATCACGGTTAGGGTAGTGGCATATTTCAGGTAAGTCTCAATTCCAAGTGTGTGAATCGACGGCAATGGATTGCTCATGTCGTCTTCGCGTGTCTGGAACGAGTTGAAAACCGGGCGGCGGATGGCTCCTAAAACGGTACAGGAAAGCGCATGCATACCCTGCGTGTTGCCGAAGATGTCCACCACAAGTCCGAGCAGAAACGACAGGGTCAGCACCCAGTTCGTGCCCATGTTGATGGGCAGCCTCATTATCACATAGATGAACACTATGGGCATGGCCACATTGAACAGGATTATCTTGCTGCAGAACACCTGAGCCAGAACCATTATTATGGTCAGTACTATAAGATGCAGCACCGTCTTTGTCATTTCGTGTCCTCCTTTCCTTCGGGCTGGCTGCCGGCTTCCAGTTTGTCCAACTCTTCTCGCATGGTGTTCCGCAGGGCGCGCACCGTGCTCAGCTGCGAGAAATTGGTGGTGAGTTTCACTTTCAGCGAAATGAAGTTCTCGTTAAGTCCGTTTTCGTTGTCCTTGACGATACCAACGATAATTCCCTCTGGGAATACCGATGAATAGCCACTGGTGACGATGGTGTCGCCCTTGTGGTAGAGGACATGCTTGGGCAGTTCCTGCAGGATGGCGTATTCGGGCGACTTTCCGTCCCAGACGAGGCTGCCGAAGTATTCGCTGTTTTTCAGCTTGCACGAAAGCCGCATGTTGGGGTTCAGCAGAGAAATGATGCGTGCCGAGTGCTTGCCCACCACATTCACCATGCCCACCACGCCGTTCTGGTCCACCACGCCCATCTCCGGCTCAATCCCTTCTGCCGAGCCGCGGTTGATGGTGATGTAGTTGTTGGCTTGTGAAATGCTGTTGCTGATTACGTGCGCAAGGATGAAGTCGAACTGCTGCTCGCCGTTCGAGACTATTGCAGAGTCTTCGAGTTGCAGCTTCAGATCGTAGATCTGATTGCGCAGGTTTGTCACCTCCATTTCAAGCAGCGCGTTACGCTCCTGCAGATCTTCGTTGATGTCGCGCAGGTTGAGGTAGGATGTGACCGATGCCACGGCATTATATACCGTTGCCGAGACGGCATTGGCCGACGACAGATACACGCTCTGCTGGTAGGGGTTGCTCTGGAAAAGCATGAGCAGGCTCACAATCGCATAGAATGTGAACACAAACCATGTACTGTGCTTTATGAAAAAATCAAGCAGGTTTTTCATCTTTCACCAGTTGGAGCGTGGTTGAAATCGTCTCGGAATCACTGCCGTAACCTCTCGGACGGGCATTAGCGGCCGCTCGTGTGGACTTCGCGTTTCCTTACTTCATCAAGAAGCGGAAATGCTTAATGTTCTTCAGCGCCACACCTGTTCCGCGTGCCACTGCCAGCAATGGCTCTTCTGCCACATGGAAGGTGATGCCTATCTTGTCGGTCAGGCGCTTGTCGAGGCCGCGCAGCAATGCGCCGCCGCCAGTAAGGTACACACCGTTCTTCACAATGTCGGCATAGAGTTCGGGCGGTGTCTGCTCCAGTGCCTGAAGCACGGCTGCCTCAATCTTCGAGATGGATTTCTCTATGCTGTGGCAGATTTCCTGATACGAAACGTGCACTTCTTTCGGAAGCGATGTCATCAGGTCGGGACCGTGCACGATGTAGTCCTCGGGAGCATCTTCAAGCTCGGTGAGGGCAGCTCCCACGTTTATCTTAATCAGTTCGGCGGTTCTTTCACCTACCTTCACGCCATGCGCACGGCGCATGTGCTCCTGAATGTCGTCGTTGAGGTCGTCGCCGGCAACCTTGATGCTCTTGTTGCTCACGATACCGCCGAGCGAGATTACGGCAATCTCGGTGGTTCCGCCACCTATGTCCACGATCATGTTGCCTTCAGGCGCCAGCACGTCAAGGCCGATACCAAGGGCGGCTGCCATAGGCTCGTAAATCATATACACGTCGCGTCCGCCGGCGTGTTCCGACGAGTCGCGCACGGCACGGATCTCAACCTCGGTCGAGCCCGAAGGAATACAAACCACCATTCGCATCGACGGCGAGAACCAGTGATGACGCGAGATCACCTTCTTTATCATGCCACGGATCATCATCTCAGCTGCCTGGAAGTCGGCAATCACACCGTCGCGCAACGGACGTACCACATGAATGCCCTCGGGCACCTTGCCGTACATCTGTCGTGCCGGCTCGCCCACGGCTTCCATTTTGCCGGTGCGAGTGTGGAGTGCCACCATCGACGGCTCATTGATCACTATCTTGTCGTTGTGAATTATTATGGTGTTGGCTGTACCTAAGTCAACTGCGATTTCTTGCGTAAAAGAGAAAAGTCCCATATCTTTCTTGCGTTAAAGTTATACTTAATATTTGTTATCTTAAAATGTTGTTAATCAGAGTTGTATGAAGGCCAAAATTGTTGTGGTTTTTATGCTGTTCATACCTCATCCGATTAGCTGTGCAAAATTATTAAAAACTGCTTAATTAACTGCAATTTTTTAACAAAAACTTTTCAACAATTTTTCGTTTGGAATTTTTCTTTTCAAAAAACGTTGCATTGTCAGGGATTTTTACTAACTTTGCACCGTCGATTAAGAGCGACATCTTTCGGAAAGATGGTAGAGTGGTCGATTACACCGGTCTTGAAAACCGGCGTGCTGAGAGGCACCGGGGGTTCGAATCCCTCTCTTTCCGCAAGAACAAATTAAGACTGGTTGAGCGCAACTCAACTGGTCTTGTTTTATTCATCCTCTCACCAAACTTGCTTGAGGGAAAGGAT